>NZ_JBOHGB010000012.1:0-86937 GCF_050699935.1 Actinophytocola sp. | reverse complement strand
CTCGACGGCCGCGGCCGGCTCGAGATCGTCGGTGGCACGCACGGCGCGGACCGGCTGGCGGCCATCGCGGCCGCGCATCCCGGGCTGACCCGGATCACGGCCGGTGCTCCCGGCGGGTTCGTCACGGTCGCGGCGGGCGAGCCGGTCCGCTCGGCACTGCACCCGGAGACCGCGGAGCGCATCGAGCTGTGGCGCCTGCGCGACTTCCACGTCGAGCACCGGACGTCGAACGGCGACGTGCACCTGCTGGAGGTGACCGGACGGGACAACCCGGACGACCACCGGCTCGTCGTCCTGGCCGGCATCGCCGAGCTGGCCGACGCCGCGGCACCGGCGCCCGCCGAGCTGGCCGAGACCCTGCTCGAGGCGTTCGCCATGATCCGCGACCAGCGGGCGGCCGTGCCGCTGCGCGAGCGGCCGCTGCTCAACCGCGTCGTGGTCTACGTACGGCCACTGTGGACGGTCCGGCTGGACGGGCTGCGGGGCATGGCACGCCGGCTCGCCCCGGCCGCGCGCGACCTCGGCATCGCAACCGTCGTGCTCCGCGCGCGGGTGCCGGGCGTCGGCGGGCCGCGCGACCGCGTCGTGCACCTCTCCGCGCCGAGCGAGGCGGGCATGCGCCTCGGGGAGACCGCCCTGTCGCCGCGCCCGCTGCGCACCCGCTCCCCGCGCCAGCAGCGGCTGCTGCGCCTGCACCGCCGCGGCCTGCGGGACCCGTACGAGATCGTCGACCTGATGACCTCGCGGGACGCGTCCTCCTCGGACTTCCCGCCCGGACACTTCCGCGAGCACGACCTCGCCCCGGACGGCTCGCTCGTCGAGGTCCACCGCGCGGCGGGTGGCAACACCGCGGGCGTCGTCGTCGGCGTCATCGAGAACACCACGCCCGCGCATCCCGAGGGCATGGCGAGGGTCGTGCTCCTCAGCGACCCCGCCCGCGGGCTCGGGGCGCTCGCCGAGCCGGAGTGCCGGCGCATCGAGGCCGCGCTCGACCTGGCCGAGCGGCTCGGGGTCCCGGTCGAGTGGTTCAGCGTGTCGGCGGGCGCGCGCATCGCGATGGACAGCGGCACGGAGAACCTCGACTGGGTGGCGTACGCGTTGCGGCGGATCGTGCGGTTCACCCAGCGCGGCGGCGAGATCAACGTCGTCGTCGCCGGGGTCAACGTCGGCGCGCAGCCGTACTTCAACGCCGAGGCCACGATGCTGATGCACACGAGGGGCGTGCTGATCATGACGCCGGCCAGCTCGATGGTGCTCACCGGCAAGGAGGCGCTCGACTTCGCCGGCAGCGTGTCCGCCGACGACAACATCGGCATCGGCGGCTTCGACCGGATCATGGGGCCGAACGGCCAGGCGCAGCTGTGGGCGCCGACCGTCGAGGGCGCCTGCCAGCTGCTGTTCGACTACTACGAGCGCAGCTATGTCGCGCCGGGCGACCGGTTCCCCCGGCGGCTCCCGACGACGGACCCCGCCGACCGGGACGTCTGCGCGAGCCCGCACCCGGCCGTGCCGGGCTGCGACCTCACCACGGTGGGCGACATCTTCTCGCCGGTGCACAACCCCGAACGCAAGCGGCCCTTCGACATGCGCACGCTGATGCGTGCCGTCACCGACGCCGACCGGGAGCCGCTCGAGCGCTGGGGCGCCATGGCCGGGGCCGAGCCGGCGATCGTCTGGGAGGCACACGTCGGCGGGATCGCGACCACCCTCGTCGGCATCGAGTCCCGCCCGCTGCACCGGGAGGGGATCCCGCCCGCGGACGGCCCGCAGTCGTGGAGCGCGGCGACGCTGTTCCCGCGCTCGGCGAAGAAGGTCGCCCGGGCCCTCAACGCGGCGTCCGGCCGGCGCCCCGTGGTGATCCTCGCGAACCTCGCGGGCTTCGACGGCTCGCCGGAGTCGCTGCGCGAGCTCCAGCTGGAGTACGGCGCCGAGATCGGCCGGGCGGTGGTGAACTTCGCCGGCCCGATGCTCTTCTGCGTCGTGTCCCGGTACCACGGCGGCGCCTTCGTCGTGTTCTCCAAGCGGCTCAACGACGAGCTCGAGGTGATCGCCGTGGCAGGCGCCCGCGCATCGGTGATCGGCGGCTCGGCGGCCGCGGCCGTGGTGTTCGCGCGGGACGTCGAGCGGCGGGTGGCCGCCGACCCGCGCGTCACCGGTGCCGACCTCGCCGAGCGCGGCTCGGTCGCCGAGACGGTGCGCGGCGAGGCGCGCAACGCGCTCGCCCACGAGTTCGACACGGTGCACGACATCGAGCGTGCGCGGCGGGTGGGGTCGGTGGACCGCGTGGTCCCGGCCGGCGCCCTACGTCCCGAGATCATCGCGTTCCTCGCGGCCCGGACGGCGGCGTGAGGACCAGGAAGGCAGGTGTGAAAGCGATGTTGGCGCACACTCTGGTGGAGCAGCTGCGGTTCAACGCGGCGTCGTTCCCCGAGCGGCCCGCGATACAGGTGGTGAACGGTCCGGAGCTGACCTACGCCGGCGCGCTCCAGCGCACACTGGAACTCGCCACCGCCATGAGGGAGCACGGCGACGGCTCACCGGTCGCGATCCTGCAACGCAACGGCGCGGACGCGGTGCTGGCGTTCCTCGCCTGCCAGCTCGCGGGCGTGCCGGCGCTCCCGGTCAACAACGTGCTGACCGCGAACGAGGTCGACTACATCCTGGACGACTCCTCGGCCGGGCTGCTGCTCCACGGCCCCGAGTTCACCGAGCTGACCGCCGCGCTCGCGCCGGCCCGCCAGCCGGTCATGGTCTCCACGGCCGACCTCGGCACGGGCGCGGCGCCGTGGGAGAGCTTCGACCCGAGCGACCCGGCGGACCCGTTC
Source organism: Actinophytocola sp. (assembly GCF_050699935.1). NCBI lineage: Bacteria > Bacillati > Actinomycetota > Actinomycetes > Pseudonocardiales > Pseudonocardiaceae > Actinophytocola > Actinophytocola sp. The sequence continues at coordinate 84,112 of NZ_JBOHGB010000012.1, read as the reverse complement.
ATCATCGGCTACACGTCCGGCACGACGGGCTTCCCCAAGGGTGCGGTGTACGACGGCGAGGGCATGTACGTCCAGTACCTGCGCTGGGCCATCCACTTCGGACTCACCCCGGACAGCACGCTGCTGACCGCGGGCCCGATGTTCCACAACTCCTACGGCGGGCTGTCGATCCTCGCGCTGGCGCTGGGGGCGACGAACCGGGTCCTCACCTCGTTCGACGCCGCGGTCGCGTGGGACGAGCTCGCCCGGCGCTGCTCGTTCGTGTTCCTGGTTCCCTCCATGCTCACCCAGATCCTGCGCACCTGGCACGAGTCGGGCCTGGGCCCGATGACGGCCCTGCGCCGCCTGCTCTCCTCCGGCGCCGCGGTCGACCCCGTCCAGCTCGACGCCGCGTTCGACGCCTTCCCCAACGCGGCGATCACCGAGGGGTACGGCTGGAGCGAGGGCGGCTGGGTCACCCACGACACCAAGCAGCGCGGCGCGGTCGTCCCGCAGTGCGTCGGCCGGCCCATGGTCGGCGCCGACGTCGCCCTGTTCGCCGACGACGGCAGCCGGTGCGAGCCGGGGGAGACCGGCGAGATCGGGGTGTGCAACGTGTCGCCGTTCCGCGGGTACGTGAACCCGAAGAGCCCGCTGGAGACCTCGGCGGACGGGCAGTACCTGCTCTCCGGCGACATCGGCCGGTTCACCCCGGACGGACGGCTGCTCGTCGTCGACCGCAAGAAGGACATCATCGTGACCGGCGGCGAGAACGTGGCGTCGGGCGAGGTGGAGCGCGCGATCACCGCGCACCCCGGGATTCGCGAGGCGGCGGTCGTCGGGCGACCGGACGAGCGCTGGGGCGAGGCGGTGACCGCCGTCGTCGTGCGTGGCGAGGGGGCCGACGAGGTGGACGAGGACGTGCTGCGCGCGCACTGCCGGGAGCGGCTCGCCGCCTACAAGATCCCCAAGTGCTTCGAGTTCGTCGACGCGTTGCCCCGCAACTCGATGGGCAAGGTGCAGAAGTTCCTGCTCCGCGAGCAACCGGTGGCACCCCGATGAGCGGCGTGGACGTGGTGGTCACCGGACAGGGCGTGGTGTCCCCGCTCGGCGTCGGGGCAGCTCCGCTGATCGACGGCCTGTGGTCGAACACGATCGCGATCGGCGAGGCGCCGTGGGTGACGACCCGGGACGACAACCCGTTCGCCTGGTGGGCGGTGGTGCACGACTTCGAGCCGCGGGACTGGATGGACGAGAAGGTGGAAGCCGGCACCGACCTGTTCGCCCAGTTCGCGCTGGCGGCCACGGTGGAGGCGGTGGCCGACGCGGGGCTGGAGACCCTCGATCCCCTGCGCACCGCCGTCGTGCACGGCACGAGCATCGGTGGCGCCCGGGCGCTGCTCAAGGCACAGCACCAGTACGAGACCGGTGGGCCGGGCACGGTCGAGCGCAAGACGATGATCCAGATCTTCCCGAACATGGCGGCCGCGCAGATCGCCATGCGGTGGGGGCTGCACGGGCCGCAGCTGACCGTCTGCACGGCGTGCGCCTCCTCGCTGGACGCGGTCGGGCTGGCCCGCACGCTGATCCGGTCGGGCCAGGTCGACGTCGCGCTCGTGGGCGGCACCGAGGGCGGGTTCCCGCTGGCCAGCGGCGAGGCGGACGGCGACTTCGTGCCGGCGATGTACATCGGGCAGGCCAGCTACGGGATGACCACCGGCGAACGTGACCCGGCCCGCGCGAGCCTGCCGTTCGACGTGCACCGCTCCGGCATCGTCACCGGCGACGGATCGGCGGCGCTGGTGCTGGAGTCCGCCGAGCACGCGCACGCGCGCGGCGCCCGGGTCCTGGTCGAGGTGGCGGGGTTCGCCACCCTCGCCGACGGCCACCATCCCTCGTCGCCGAGCCCGGACGGCGAGTGGGAGGCACGCGCGATGCGGCTGGCCCTCGACGACGCCGGCGTGGCTCCGGGCGAGGTCAGCGCGCTCATCGCGCACGCCACCGCGACCCCGAAGGGCGACGCGGCCGAGATCAAGGCGATCAACGGCGTGTACGAGGGCCGGGCGACGCCGTTGCCGGTCACCTCGATCAAGGGCCACACCGGCCACACGGGTGCCTCGTCGGGCGCGATGGGCATCGTGGCGGCGGGCCACGCCATGCGGCACGGCTCGTTCCCGAACGTCGCGGGCACCAAGGACGTGGACCCGGCGGTGGAGTTCGACGTCGTGGTGGGCGAACCCGCCGCGCTCGACGTGGATGTCGTACAGGTCAACGCGTTCGGGTTCGGCGGCCAGGACACGTCCGTCGTCGTCCGGAGGCCGTGACACCGGATTTTCCGACCCACGAGGAGGTTGGCATGACCAATCCACGGATCGTCGTCACCGGTGAGCGCGACGGGAAGTCCGTCGTCTTCAGTGACGGCGAGGGCGCCGTGTTCGACATACCGCTGATGCCGGGTTCGGCCTACGCGCCGGTGTGGGGTTCGGACGTCACGCCGGCGCTGCCCACCACCGGGGAGTCGCCGGACGCGCGTACGTACTTCCCGCCGCCGGGCGGGTTCCGCTTCTGCTTCTTCACGCTCGGGCCGGCGAGTGCGACGCTGCCGGAGGACTTCGACGCGGCGGCGGCGACGAGCCAGGTGCGGCGGGAGATCCCCGGGCTGCTCGACGTGATGGAGCCCGACAACCCGGGCATGCACACCTCCGACACGGTAGACGTCGACTTCGTGCTCTCCGGCGAGGTCCACGTCGAGCTGGACGACGGCGCCGAGGTGCATCTGAAGGCGGGCGACGTGCTGGTGCAGAACGGAACCAGGCACGCGTGGCGCAACAGGTCCGACGAGCCGTGCGTGCTCGTCGTGGCCGTGGTGGGTGCCCGCCGTGAGTGACGCGCCGGTGGCCGCGTTCTCGTCGGTGGACGACCTCGTCGACGCCGTCGGGACCACGCTCGGCCACTCGTCCTGGCATCCGCTGAACCAGTCCACTGTGGATACGTTCGCCGACCTCGTCGACGACCACCAGTGGATCCACGTCGACGCCGCCCGCGCGGCGGAGGGGCCCTACGGCGGCACGATCGTCCACGGCATGCTCACGCTGGCCCTGATCCCGACCATGATCAGCGAGGTGGTGGCGGTGGAGGGGCTGCGGATGGGGCTCAACTACGGCTTCGACCGCGTCCGCTTCATCCAGCCCGTGCCGGTCGGCTCCCGTGTGCGTGCCGCGATCGCCGTCGCGGAGGCCAAGCCCACCGACGACGGGGTGCGGACGAGCTTCGAGGCCACGGTGGAGCGTGACGGGTCGGCCGACCCGGTGTGCGTGGCGCGCAACGTGATCCTCTACCTCCGCTAGCCGTGCCCGGTCGTGGAACGCGGCCGCCGGTGCTCGAGGGCAGGGTCGCCCTCGTGTCCGGCGCGGGACGCGGGATCGGGCGGGAGGTCGCCCGCACGCTCGCCGGCGCGGGCGCCGCGGTGGTCCTCAACGACCTCGACGCCGACGTCCTCGACGAGGCGGTGCGCGAGATCGCGGAGGCGGGCGCCGCGGCTGTCGGCTGCCCGGGCGACATCACCGGACGCGGGTTCGCGGACCGCTTCGTCGCCACGGCCGCCGACGCCTTCGGCGGGCTGGACATCGTGGTCAACAACGCGGGGTTCACCCGGGACGCGGTGATCCAGAAGCTGACCGACCGCGACTGGGACGACATCGTCGAGGTGCACCTCGCCGCGCCGTTCCGGCTGCTGCGCGCCGCACAGCCGCTGATCGCGAAGGCCGCCAGGGCGGAGCGGTCGGCGGGCCGGCCGGTGCACCGCAAGGTCGTCAACGTCTCGTCCGTCGCGGCACTGCACGGGGTGGCCGGCGAGACGAGCTACTCGGCGGCGAAGGCCGGGCTCATCGGGCTGACGAAGGCGCTGGCCCGGGAGTGGGGCCGCTACCGCGTCAACGTGAACGCCGTGGCGTTCGGGATCGTCGACACACGGCTGAGCGACGCCTCGAACGTCGCGCCGGACGTGCTCGACGCGATGCTCGCGAGGACCGCGTTCGGGCGGGCGGCGTCGGTGGCGGAGGCCGCGGGTGCGGTGTACCTGCTGTGCCGGCCCGAAGCCGACTACATCACCGGCCAGGTACTGGTCTGCGACGGCGGGATGGAGATGTGATGAACGGGGAACGCGGCGGGGATCTCGGTGGGGATCTCGGTGACAGCCGGGTGCTGGTGGTCGGCGGGTCGTCCGGAATCGGCAGGGCGACCGGCATCGCGGCGGCGAAGGCCGGTGCGCGGGTGGCGTTCGCCGGCCGCCGCACGGAGCTCCTCGAGGAGGCGGCGGCGGAGGCGGGCCCGGACGCGCTGGCCCTCACCTGCGACGTACGGGAGGCCGACCAGTGCGCCGAGGTCGTGGCGCGCACCGTGGACCGGTTCGGCGGGTTGGACCACCTGGTGCTGGCGGTGGGCATGACGTACCTGTGCGACGTCGTCGACACCACCGCCGCCCAGTGGCACGACCTCGCGGCCACCAACCTGATCGGCCCGGCGCTGGTGACGACGGCGGCGATCCCCCACCTGACCGACGTGCGGGGGAAGGTCGTGTTCATCTCGTCGGCGGCGGTCATCGGTCCGTGGCCCGGCCTGGTCGCCTACGCCGCCGTGAAGTCCGGCCTGGAGACCCTCGCGCGCGGCCTGCAGGACGAGCACCCCACCGTCGGCTTCAGCACCGTGGCCATCAGCTCGACGACCACCGACGTCCTGCAGGGCATCGACCGGGCGACGCTGAAGGCCAGGTTCAGCCAGTGGCGGGAGCGCGGGTTCGTCTCCCGCGGCGAGATGAGCCCGCACGCGCTGGCCGAGCACCTCGTGGGGCTGCTCGCCTCGCCACTGCGCCTGCCGTTCGTGCTGGCCGTGCCCCCGCCCCGGCCGTCCGCGGGCCCGGAGGCACCACGCTCCGGAACCGGGTGACCACCCGGCGGGTCGGCGCCTGACGCACTAGCCTGCTCCCGTGCCAGCCTGCGCACGTGGTCGTACCGCCGGGAGTGGTCCGGACCGGCTCGCGGCGGAACCATCGCTGGCGCGCGGCGGCCCGTCGGAGGTGCCATGAGTGGCGGACAGACAGTCGACACAGACGAGCTCAGGGCGGCCGCGGGCGCCATCGCCGACGTCGTCGCACCGGCGCGGCGGATGGAGGTACGCCCGGCGGGCGCGAGCGCGTACGGCCATCCGACGGCACACGGGGCGGCCGAGCGGTTCTGCGCGACGTGGCAGATCGCCGTCACGGTGCTCGGTGCCCGTGCCGAGTCCGGGAGCAAGGCGCTGCGGGCCTCTGCCGACACCTACGAGTACCACGAGACGGTCAACCGCGCGCGGATGAACAAGGTGCGGGAGCAGTTGGACCGATGACGAGCCAGCTCGGGTCGACCACCGATCCCAAGGCACTGATCCCCGGCGAACCATCCACTGTGGATGGTGACGCCGACGCGCTGGGTCGCGAGGGCGACGCACTGGCGAACGTCGCGGACGGTCTGGTCGACGTCCGCGTCCCGAGTTGGTCGGGCTCGGCCGCCAACGCGTTCTGGGACGCGTTCGGGCCGGAGGCGGCGAACTGGTACCGGGCGAGCGACTCCTTCTCGGCCGGGGCGAACGACCTGCGGAACTACGCGGGCGAGCTGCGGGCCGCGCAGCGTGAGGCGGGGGAGGCCATCGAGCTGTGGGCCAAGGGCGAGTGGAAGACGGCCCAGGCCCACGAGGCGTGGACGCTGGCCACCCGTGACCTCCGCGAGGACGCCCCGGAGCTCAGCCGCCCCTTCTACGACCCTGGTCTGCCGCTGCGCGAGCAGGCCCAGCAGGTGCTTACCGACGCGCGCAAGCGGCTCGACGAGGCCGCGTCGACGCTGCGCACGCGGCTCGTCGAGAACAGCGGCGGCGGCGAGCAGGCGCCGGGCTGGCTGCTCAAGTCGGCCGTCGCGGCCGACGCGCACCTGGACGGGCTGGGCGACACCACGGTCGGCTACGACAAGCCCGGAGCCGACCCCGAGGAGTTGTACCGCCGCGAGCTCGGCGACTACGACGAGGACGAGCCGGGCGGCCCGCATGCTCAGGTCAACCTCGCGGAATGGGAGCTCGGTGTCGAGGCCAACCTGTTCGAGCACACCAATGAGGGCGAGACCCAACTCGGCGATCTCACCCTGCAGGGGTCGACCGAGGTCAAGCTGGGTGTCGAGGCCGACGCGTCGCTGACGCTCAGCAGCGAGGGGCTCGATGTCGAGGCGGGCGGCCGGGTCGGCCTCTCGGTCACCGCCGACGGCTCGGCGACCATCGGCCCGGTCGAGGTGGACGCCAGCGGCGAGCTGGAGGCCGGCGCCGAGGCGTCGGCGCAGGCGTCGGTCGGCCCGACCGGTGCCGAGGTGAACGCCGAGTTCCAGGCGGGCGTCTCCGTGAACGCCGAGGGCGGGGTCGAGGTCGCGGGCACCCGCGCCGCGGTCGAGGGCGAGGCCGCCGTGGGGCTCGGGGCGGAGTTCGACGGCGAGGCGGGTTTCGAGGACGGCAAGCTGAAGATCGGCGGCAAGATGGTCGCCGTGCTGGGGGTCGGTGGCGGCTTCGGCTATGAGTTCGAGGTCGACGTGGCCGGGATCGCCGAGTCGGTCAAGGACTACGGCGAGGAGCAGGCGGAGGGCTTCAAGGAAAGCCTCTTCCACTGGGCCACGGGCGGTCGATATGCCTGAGTTGCCCTTTCCGATCGAGTTCACGCTCCCAGCCGGCTGGAAGGCCGTGGACCCGGCCGGCGCGGGTGCGCCGGACGTCGCGTTCGTCGCCGTACGGCCCGGTTCCGACGAGGGCCTGACCGCGAACATCACCCTCGCCGGTGAGTACCGCACCGACGACGTGTCCCTGGAGCAGCTGGCCGAGGACTCCGTCGAGCGGCTGCGCGCGGACGGCGCCGACGTCACGGTCACCAGGCTCGCCGACTTCGGCACCGAGTACGTGCCGGGCCTGGCCCAGATGCTGTTCCTGGTGACGGATCTGGCCGGAGCCAGGCGCAGGCTCGTGCAGTCGCAGGTGTACCTGGCGATGGTGGACCGCGCGGGCTCGGGCAAGCGGGCCGTGCTGCGGCTGGCGCTGACCGCCACCAAGACTCAGCTGCCCGCGGCGGAGCCGGAGTTCCGCGAGTTCGTCGGTTCCATCCGGCCGACCGAGCGCGCACTGAGCGCCGAGACCCTACGAGCGGCCGCGGCGGCCCCGGACGCACCCGCCGAGCTCGCGGCTCTCGCCACCGCGGTACGCGAAGGCCGGACCAGCTGGGCCGCCATCGCCGAGGGCAAGGCCGGTGATCTCCCCGAGGTGCGGGCACTGCGCGACGCGACCGCCCAGCGTGCCCGGGGGCTCGCCGCCGAATGGCGCGGGCGCGACTGAGGCTCGATCTAGTCCTTCGTGGGCGACCACCAGCCGGCTTCGGTGATGGCCGTCCACCACGTCCACGACGATGCCAGTGCGCCCGTGACGATCACCGCCACCCACGCGGTCAGCTCGAAGGCGAACTCCAGCCGCTCGGTGTCGGTCATGATCGTGGCCGCGAGGCCGACGGTGAGCAGCCACAGCAGCACGGACAGCGCCAGCCCGACCACCCTCGGCATCGGCACGAGCAGGCACAGGCCCGCGATCGCGGCCAGGACGACGGTGATCACCACGTACCTGGCGATGAACGTGCCCAGCCCGGACTCGACGTCGTCCACCCAGTAGTCCACCAGCTGCCACCCGCTCAGCCGCAGCGCGTCGGCGGGGCTGTAGCTGCCGTCCTCGCCCACCCGCCCCCACGGCAGGCAGTACGCGAGCAGCACGGCGAGCGTCGCCGCGAAGATCGTGCACCTGGCGACCAGGTCCCGGGGCGCCGGGTCCGCCGCCCTCGCGTGCTCGGTCAACCAGCGCACCTCGCCGGCGAGCCGTTGCAGCTCCCGCCGGGTCGACTCCGAACCGTCCATGGCGGGACAGTGTCCCCGACCGGACCGGTGCCGGTGGGGACAACTCGCCGTCCTCGATCAGGTCCACCACGCGGGCGTGGGACCTCACCGCCACCTCGTAGGCTCGGCGACGATGGCCCTCGTCGGCCTGGGCGTCTACACAGGACCGTTCGGCCACGGCCAGGATGTGGTACGTCATCGTGTCGAAGATGTGCGGGATGCGGTTGCCGGCGAGCTCGACGAGCAGGGTGTGGAACTCCCGCGACAGGCGCGGCATCCGCTCGTCGACGTCCGTCACCGGGTCGGTCCACGCGGCGAGGCGCCGTGGATCTCGGATGGTGCGCCGGTGCGCGGGCTGGCCACCGCACTAGAGTGTCGGCTAACGTCCATTAGCCAATGGGAGGTACTGATGGGCGAGACGACGGTCGACATGGGTTACGAGCCGCTCACGCCCACCGCGCACCTGGAGCGGGCGGCGGAGGCGCATCGGGATCGGGTCGCCGTGGTGGACGGCGCGCTGCGGTTGACCTACGGCGAGCTGCGTGAGCGGTGCATGCGGCTTGCCGGCGGGCTGGCCCGGTTGGCCGGCGGGCGGCCGGTGGCGGTGCTGGCCACGAACAGCCATGTGATGCTGGAGGCGCACTTCGCGGTGCCGTGGGCCGGGGTCGCGCTGGTGGCGTTGAACATCCGCCTCGCGCCGGCCGAGCTGACCTACATCGTCGGCCACAGCGAGGCGGCGGTGCTGCTGTACGAGGCGGAGTTCGAGCCCGTGGCGCGGGAGATCGCCGCCGCGCTGCCGGGGTTGCGGTTGGTGCGGGCCGGCGATCACGACGGCGGCGATCACGACGGCGATCACGACGGCGGGCACGACGGCGGGCGGGACGAGTACGCCGGGCTGATCGCGTCCGCACCGCCGCTCGCGAGCCGGCCGCCGGACGAGCGCGCGCTGCTGGCGATCAACTACACGAGCGGGACCACGGGCCGGCCGAAGGGCGTGATGTATCACCACCGGGGCGCGTACCTGCAGGCGCTGTCCCAGGTGGGGCACGCCGGGTTGGACGTGTCGTCGGTGTTCCTGTGGACGCTGCCGATGTTCCACTGCAACGGCTGGGGCTACCCGTGGGCGGTCACCGCGGCCGGCGCGCGGCACGTGTGCCTGCGCAAGGTCGACCCGGCCGAGGTCTGGCGGCTGATCGCGGAGGAGGGCGTGACCCACCTCAACGGCGCGCCGACCGTGCTGACCATGATCGCCCATGCCGAGCAGGCCGCACCGGTGCGGCGCCCGGTGGGTCGCCGGCTGCGCATCGCGACCGGTGGGGCGCCGCCGACGCCGGCGATCCTGGAGAAGATGGCCGCGCTCGATATCGACGTGACCCACTTGTACGGCCTGACCGAGACCTTCGGCCCGTCGATCGTGTGCGACTGGCGGCCGGAGTGGAACACGCTGCCGGCGCCGGACCAGGCCGGCCTCAAGGCGCGGCAGGGTGTGCGCACCTACACGGTCGACGGCCTGCGGGTGCTCGACGCCGCGGGTGCCGAGGTGCCGTCCGACGCCACCACGGTCGGGGAGATCGCCCTGCGCGGGAACACCCTGATGCTGGGCTACTACAAGGATCCCGAGGCCACCCGCGCGGCGGCGCCCGACGGCTGGTTCCGTACCGGGGACCTGGCCGTGCGCCACCCGGACGGATACGTGGAGCTGCGAGACCGCAGCAAGGACGTGATCATCTCCGGTGGTGAGAACATCGCCTCGGTGGAGGTCGAGCAGGCGATCGCGGCCCACCCGGCGGTCCTGGAGGCGGCGGTCGTCGGCGTGCCCGATGAGAGGTGGGGCGAGGTGCCCGCGGCGTACGTGACCCTGCGACCGGGCGCGGAGGTCACGGCCGAGGAGCTCGTCGAGCACGTGCGTGCCCGGCTGGCGCGCTTCAAGGCGCCCCGCCGCGTCGAGTTCACCGAGCTCCCGAAGACGGCGACCGGCAAGATCCAGAAGTACGTGCTGCGCGAGCGCGCCAGGACGGGACGCTAGCCGTCCGTGGACGTGGCGCCGACGATGCGCAGGGCCAGATCGCCGTAGTGCCAGACGATCTCGTCCTCGGAGAGCTCGCCGTCCTCGCGGTACCAGGCGGCGACGCCCATGCCGAGGTCGAGGATGGCGTAGGAGGCGAGGCGGACCGACGTCACGTCGAACCGGCCGGCGCGGACGCCGTTTCGCACCAGGGTGCGGAATCGTTGCTCGTAGTCGGCGCGGCTGGCCAGGACGGCCTCGCGGTGTGGCTCGTCCAGGCTGCGGATCTCGCGGTTACCGACGAACGCCTCCAGGCGGTGCCGGGCGTGGTAGCGCACGTGTGCCTCGACCGCGCGGCGCAACCGTACGGCGGGGTCGGTGTTGCCGCGCACCGCGGCCTGGTGCGACTCGCGCAGCGCGGCCATGGTGTCGAGCATGATCTGGGCCAGCAGGTCCTGTTTCGACACGACATGCTTGTACAGGCTGGGTCCGCGGATTCCCACGGCGGCACCGATGTCGGCCATGGTGGTGGCCGCGTACCCGTCGCGGGCGAACAGTCGCAGGGCGGCGTCGCGGATCGCGGCGTACCGCGTCGTGGTGCCAGCCTCGCCGGCCATGTCCCTCCTCGCTGTGGGCTATCCAACGATAGCCGCGCGTGGAGTCTACTGCCGCCATTCGGGTCGCTGAGTTAGCCTCGTCGTGGCTAACGCGTATTAGCTACGAGGCTGAGGAGGGGTCATGGCGATCGACCTGCGGCACGGCGAGGACGTCGAGGACCTCGTCCGGCGGAGCGAGGAGTTCGTCCGCGACACGGTGGTGCCGCTGGAGGAACGCCACGGCGGGGTGATCTCCGCGGCGGGGGAGCAGGCGCGCCTCGAGCTCCAGCGGGCGGCACGGGACGCCGGGATCTTCGCGCCGCACGCACCGCGTGCCTACGGCGGGCACGGGCTGGGGATGTGTGATCGGGCACCGGTGTTCGAGGCCGCCGGGTACTCGCTGTTCGGACCGCTGGCGCTGAACATCGCCGCCCCGGACGAGGGCAACGTGCACCTGCTGGCGGAGGTGGCGACGGAGGCGCAGAAGCAGCGCTACCTCGCGCCGCTCGCCGGTGGGAGCATCCGCTCCTGCTTCGCGATGACCGAGCCGGCTCCCGGCGCGGGCTCGGACCCGTCGGCCCTGGCCACCACGGCGGTGCGGGTCCCGGGCGGTTGGCGCATCGACGGGCACAAGTGGTTCATCACCGGCGCGGACGGCGCGGGGTTCGCGATCTGCATGGCCCGCACGTCCGGCGTGGCGGGCGACCGCGGCGGCGCGACGATGTTCCTGGTGGACGCGGACAATCCCGGCATGCGCCTGGTCCGGCACGTCGAGACGCTCGACGAGAGCATGATCGGCGGGCACTGCGAGGTGCGGTTCGAGGGCTGCGTGGTCTCCGACGACGCGGTGCTGGGCGCGGTGGACGAGGGCTTCGCCTACGCCCAGGTGCGCCTCGGCCCGGCCAGGATGACCCACTGCATGCGCTGGCTCGGCATCGCCCGGCGGGCCCAGGACATCGCCGTGGGTCATACCGTGCGGCGGGAGCTGTTCGGCACCCGGCTCGCCGACCTCGGCATGGTGCAGCAGATGATCGCCGACAACGAGATCGACATCGAGGCGTCCCGCGCGCTGATCCTGCGTGCCTGCTGGGAGCTGGACCAGGGCCGCTCGGCCACCCGGCTCACCTCCATCGCGAAGACGTTCGTCGCCGAGGCGGTCTGGCGGGTCGTCGACCGGGCGGTCCAGATGTGCGGTGCCGTCGGCATCTCCCACGACGTGCTCCTGGCGCGGTTCCTGCGGGAGGCCCGGCCGTTCCGCATCTACGACGGTCCATCCGAGACCCACCGCTGGGCGATCGCTCGCCGGGCGGTCGCCCGCCACACCCCGACCGAGACCGCCTGACCCCGGCCGCCCGAGGTCAGAGCGCGGCGAGGAAGTCCAGGCTGCGCCGGCGCACGAGCTCGGCGGCGTCGGCGTCGTAGGAGGGCAGCCCGCTGTCCACGAAGAGGTGCGCCTTGCCGGGGTAGAGGAACAGCTCGCCCTGTTTCGCTTGCACCACAATGGCTCGCGCGAACTCCACGTCACCCTCGCCCACGAAGAACGGGTCGTCGTCCATGGCGTGGAACTGGACCGGGACCTCCGCCGGCCAGGAGGGTGCGAAGTAGTCCGGCGGCGCCGCGCCCTCGAGCAACAGCGCGCCACGCGCTCCGGGCCGGGTCTGGGCCAGCTGCTGCGCGGCCATCACGCCGAACGAGACCCCGGCGTAGACGATCTCGGCCGGCAGCTCGTCGGCCACCCGGACACCCTGCTCGGTCACGTCGACGTCGAGGCTCTTGGTGTAGGCCATGCCCTCGTCGATGCTGTCGAATGTCCTGCCGTCGAACAGGTCCGGCGTGTGCACGGTGTGCCCGGCCCGCCGGATGGCGTCCGCGAGGGCGAGAAAGCCCGGTGTCAGACCCTGCAGATGGTGGAAGAACAGAATCTCGGCCATGCGACGTCCTCTCCGAAAGCCTGTGCCGAACGATCCGGAACTTTAGACCAATCGACTCGCAGCGGTGGACGCTGCTGGAGCTCGTGCTCGAGCGTGCCGCCAACGTGGCCGAGCCGGCCGCCGCGGTGAAGCGACCCAGGAGCACGGTCGCGCACAACGTCAACGTGCTCGTCGAGGCGGGCATGCTCCGGGTCGTGCGCACCCGGCGGGTCCGCGCGATCGACGCGCTTCTACGGGCGTACGGGTCGCACGATCCACGTGGGCGCGGTGCGCCGCCGGGCGACACCACCACGCCCGTGTGCGTCGACGGGCTCTCGGTCGCCGCGGCCGAGTCCGTCCCCGCGCACGAGGCGGACACGCTCTACCCGACCGACCACCCCCACGCCGCCCGACGAGTCCTGACCGTCCTTTTCGGATGCTCGGCCGGCGAGGTCAGCCGGAGGTCGCGGGGGTGAACAGCTCCACCAGGTTGCCGGCGGGGTCGGCGAGCAGGATCTGGCGTCCGCCGGGGCCCGAGACGACGTCGCTGCGAAAGGACAGTCCGGCGTCGCGCAGGCGGTCGATCTCGGCATCGAGATCGTCGACGGTGAGGTGGATGCGGTTGCGGCCGGCGGTGGCGGCGTCGGCCGGTGTGGCGCGGGCGCCGGAACTGTCCGATCCGGACAGCAGCAACCGCAACGGGCCGCGGGTGACGTCCGCGAACGCGGGCAGGTGCGCGGTGCGCAGGGTGAAGCCGAGGTGGGTGGTGTAGAAGTCGATGGCGGCCTGGACGTCGTCGACGATGTAGCGGACGCTGACCGTGCTGTCGTCGGGCTTGGTCATGCCTGCCGCGCCTCCCCGGAATCAACGCTTGTAGTCACCGTGGGTTGGTGCCGTCCAGGTGTCATGACAGGTCATCCCTTCGTCGTGGATGTGGTGATGCGGTGCGTGAGGAGCCCGATGCGGGTGTGAAGGTCGGCGGCGACCCGCCGGAACGCGGCGCAGCCGGCCGGGTCGGCGGCGGGATCGGGGATGCTCCAGTGGATCGCCTCCGGACCGCCCGGAAACTCCGGGCAGACCTCGCGAACCTTGTCGCAGAGGGTGATCACCTGGTCGAAGCGGCGTCCGGCGTACTCGTCGAGGTGCTTGGCGCGCCGGCCGCTGATGTCGATGCCGTACTCCCGCATCACCCGGACCGCGTTCGGGTGCAGGTCCTTGGGGTGGCTGCCGGCGCTGTCGACCTCGACCCGGTCGCCGGCGCCGTGCGTGAGGAGCGCCTCGGCGATCTGGGAGCGGGCGCTGTTCCCGGTGCAGAGGAACAACACCCGGATCCGGGCGCCGCGACGGCGACCGCCCGGGGGAGTCGGGCTGGTGGCCAGACCGGGGTGCAGCGCGACCCCGGTCGCGGCCAGGAGCTCACCGCAGCGGGTCAGCTCGGCGTGGTAGTAGGTGTCCCGCTGATCGGCCGAGCTGCGCCGCATGGACACGAGCCCGCCGGCACGCAGGCGTCCGAGGTGGTAGGAGACCGCGTTCTGCGGCTGGCCCACCTTCGCGGTCAGCTCGCCGACCCGCAGGTCGCCGCGGGCGAGCTCGGTGAGCAACAGCCAGCGCACCGCGTTCCCCGCCAGCTGGAGGAACGCCGGCGGTGCCAGGTCGACGGGCGTCGGGTTGTCAGCCACGCACGCAGAATACATCAAATCAGCTTGATATGTTTTCGGCTCGGCATGTTTGACCTGACACCGTGTCAGGCCTTGTGGCCGATCACCAGCGTCCCGCGCTTGGTGACCACGAGCGGCGCCGGCAGCCCGCGTGCGGCCACGGCCGCCCGCTCCGCCGGCACGAACCGGGCGATGAGGTAGTCGGTGATCGCCGTGGTGTCCGGCAGGGTCATCAGCGGGGCATCCCAACCGTCCACATCGGCCTCGCCGAAGACCGAAGCCACGATGTCGGGTGCGTCCTCGGCATCGAAGGGCGTCGGCTCCGGCCGCCACACCGGCGCCAGCTCCGGCGAGTCGCGGCGGCTGATCGCGCCGGCGACCAGCACGCCGCCGGGACGCAGCACCCGGTGCGCGGCCCGGACCGCGGGCAGTGGATCGGGCAGGTGGTCGAGCACGTTGACCGCGACGACCGCGTCGAACACGTTGTCGCGAAAGGGAATCGCCGTGGCGTCGGCCCGCGTCACGGGCGGGGCCACGGCCGAGAGCATCGTCGACGACGTGTCCAGGCCGACCACCAGCGGGGCGTCGGTGCCGAACCTTGAGCCGAACACCGAGCCGAACACCGTGCCGACGGCGGCACCGAGCGCGCCCTCGCCGCAGCCGAGGTCGAGCACCCGCCGCACGCCACGCTCGGTGAGCAGCCCGGCGATCTTCTCGTACAGGCTCACGCCCGGCCGCAGATGCGCGGCCGTGACCCTCGTGCCGGTCCGGAACCGGTCCGGGTCGCTGTCGTAGTCGGACGTGGTCGTCACGCGGCCAGTATCGCCTCGGCCGGCGCTCGACGCGCAGCACGTGGCCCGCGGGCTCCGTCGACGACGCCTTCCGAGCCGGCTCCGAACGTGCCGGGGTCGGCGCGATCACGACGTTCGTGCGCGCGGAGAGCCCCGCGGGGAGGTCACCGCGACGGCGCTGAGCCGTCACGGGTGGGCTCGCGGCTGCTGGTTGCCTTGTTCAGCCGGACGCTGTCGGCCACGCGGGCGAAGACGATGGTGAGGACCACCGCGACGACGGTGATCACGACGACCACGACGACCCCGCCGGCCCAGGCACCGGGCCGGTCGTCGTCGGAGACGGCGAGAGCGATGGGCACGCCGGCGCCGGCGACCACGAGCCCGACCACCGTCGCGAGCACGACGTGCACGGCGCGCAGCGGAGGCAACGCATGGTCCACGCCCTCGGTCGCCGTGTCCACGTCGGCCGGCTCCGCGGCCCAGCCATGGTCGGCGACGACGTGTGCCGGGATGAGCTCGGCCACGGTGGTCAGCGCGTGCAGGCGGGTGTGGACCGCGTCGGGGTCGGCGGTGGTGGCGTCCCAGATCCCGACCAGGTCGCTGCCGTCGATGCGCCACTCGAAGTCCGCGACGGCGAGCAGGGCCTCGACCGCGCGCGGGTTGAGCACGTCGACGGCGTACTTGCGGTCGTGCGCGGCGACCTGGAATCGGCGGTTGAAGTCGTCGCTCTCGATGTCGATGTCCTCGCGTACGGCCATGCTCGGGGCGATCTGGCGCAGCGTGTTCTCGGGCCAGACCTCCAGGCGCGGCAGCCGGGCCGGCAGCGCGACCGCGATCACCTGCTCGCGCTGGACCTGCCGCTCCTCGTCGCCACCGATGACGCGCTCGCGGACGAATGTCAGGAAGGGCCGGTCCCGGACCAGCCCGCGCCGCACGTCCGCCATGCCGGCCTCGACGAGGAGGTCACCGAACGGTGCCAGCCGCCAGCGCCGTACCGAGGGCGGGACGTAGGCCGTGCTCCGCGGTGGCGGGGTGGCCGGGGTCGCTGGGGTGTCGGCCAGCTCGTCCACCCGCGCGCTGAGGACGTCGAGCAGGCGCACACCGGCCGCGATCCCGTGCACGGTCGTCAGGGGCGAGGCGAGCACGACCACCCGCGTGCCCGACGTGCGCACGGTCAATTGCGGGGCGGACCGGAGCGCGGCGACGACCGCCGACGAGAGCAGCTCGGCGGCGAACGCCGGGTCGTCGGTCGCCACGTGGTAGTCGGCCTCGATCTCCGGCATGCCGATGGCGACCGGGTCGTCCGCGGGCAGCGTCCGGTTCTCCACCCGCGGCAGCCGTCGCGGCGTCAGCTCCACGGTGGGCAGCGGGCGGCCGACGTCCAGGACGGTGACCCGAACGCCCACGACACGCCCCGGGGCGCGGCCGCCCAGCAACGCCCGACCGCGACCAGCGTCTACATAGGACTGGTGGAGGAACGACACGAGCCCCCGGCCGTGCACCGTGCCGGTGATGACGTCGCGCGACAGCCCTCCGTCGCAGTCCGGCGCGATCCGCCAGCCGCCGGTGAGGCGCCGGTTCCGGACGGTGAAGTCGAGACCTTCGGCGGCGGCGTAGTCCCCGACCTTCGCGGAGGTCCGCCGAAGGATCACGTACCCGATCGCCGCCCCGATGAGCATCGCCCCGCCGAGGCACCCGAAGACCCAGGCCGCGATGACGAACCCGGAGCCCGGATCCGCGAGGCCGAACACCACGACCGCGACCGAGGCGACGGCCAGGAGCAGGACCGGCCACCCGACCCGCAGTACGAGGACGGGCGAGCCCAGCCGCCACAGCGGAGCCTGGCTCCCGATCCGCCGGTCCTCCCACATGCGGCCCCCTCGCTCACCGGTTCGGCTTCTCCCGGAGAGTGTGTCGTACCAGGTTCACCGGCCGGTCGTGCGACGACCTAGGCCTCCGCCCCGTCCACCGCGGCCGGCCACGTGGGTGCGACACCTCGGGTGAAGCCGTCGGCGCCCTCCCGCGCCTCCCCGGCCGCCAGCACCTCCTTGAGCTGGCGGCGGCACTCCAGCCAGGCCTCCTCCTCGTCGAGGTAGGGGGTCTGGCGGATGAGATCCCGGGAGGCGGCGACGGCCGCGGGCGCGTTCGCCAACACGGCTCGCAACAGGGTGATCGCCGCCGGCACCTCCTCACCGGGAGCGACGACCGAGTTCACGAGCCCGAGCGACAGTGCGCGCTCGGCACCGATCTCGTTTCCGGTCAGGGCGAGCTCCGTCACGATCTTCGGCGGGAGCGTCCGGGGCAGCCGCACCAGGCCGCCACCGGCAGCGATCAACCCTCTCTTCACCTCCGGCAGCGAGAACCGAGCCTGCTCGGAGGCGACCGCCAGATCGCACGCCAGGACGATCTCGAAGCCGCCACCGAGCGCCAGCCCGTTCACCGCGGCGGCGAGCAGGAGCCGTGTCTTCCGCCGCGCGATCCCGGCGAACCCGTTCTTCGACGACACGATGCCGCGCGTGTTCCCACGACCGAACTCCTTGAGATCCATCCCCGTGCAGAAGTACCGGTCGCCGGCGCCGGTGATCACCGCGCCACGGATCGACACCTCGGCCTCGAGCTCGCTCAAGGCGGTGTTCAACCCGTGACCGGTGTGCCCGTCGATGGAATTGCCGGAACGCTCGCGCTCGATGGTGATGACCGCGATTCCGCCGTCCAGCCGTTCGATCGAGACGGTCATTTGCCCTCCCTACGGTGAGCGCTCGGCGCTGCCGGTCACCTGGTCGGCCTCGGCTGTGTCACCGGCACCGACCACGCCGTCGTCCACGAGGTCCCGGATGTCGTCGTTCGTGTAGCCGAGTGAGTGGAGGATCTCCACCGAGTGCTCACCGAGCATCGGACCCCTGGCGAACTCCGTGCGCGCGTGCCCGCCGAAAGCGACCGGGAAGCCCGCACCTCGCCGGGTGAACGGAGCGTCGGGATACTCCTGCGCTGCGATATAGCCGTTCACCGTGGCCTGCTCGTCGGTCGCCACGTCCGTGAGCGTGCTGATGACCGCGACCGCGAGATCGGCGTCCGCGAAGACGCGTACCCACTCGTCCGAGTCGCGCGTCGCCAGGATCGTGTCGATCTCGTGAATCAGCTCGCGCGCGTGCCTTCCCCTCGCTCGGAGGTTCTCGTACCGCGGGTCCGTGATCCAGTCCTCCCGCCCGACACAGACGCAGAACAGCGGCCACTTCTGGTCCGGCATGTTCTCCGAGAGCATGACCCATTTGCCGTCCCGGCAACGGAACCACGTGGTCAGCGGGTTGAACACCTCGTCCCGTGCGGGTGGACGGATCGCCTCACCAATGGCCAGCTGGATGTGCAGCGGCATCGCGACCAGGTGGAGCAGCGCCCCGTACAGCGAGGTCTCCACGAGCTGGCCGCGACCGGTCGTCGTACGTTCGTGCAGAGCGGCGAGCACTCCCATCACGCCGGTGACCGCCGCCATCTGGTCCCCGAGGCCAAACAGGAACGGCTCCGGCTCGTCGGGGTTGAACACCGAGAGCAGTCCCGACTGTGCGACCGCGAGCGTGTCGAACGCCCGCCGTGCGCTGGCGGGTCCCTCCGGACCGAAGCCGGTGACGTGGGTGTACACCAGCCGGGGGTTGATCGCCTCGAGGTCGGCCCACTCCAGCCGCACGCGCCGCAGGTGCTCCTCGCGCAGGTTGGTGACGAACACGTCGGCGTCCGCGATGAGCTTCGTCGCGATGGCCCGGCCCCGCTCGGTCGACACGTCGAGCGAGAGGGACCGCTTGCCCCGATTGGACAGTTGCATGTGGACGCAGTCGCCGCGGGGCAGACGGACCGAGTATCCGTGGTAGCGGGAGAACCGGCGCGTCGGGTCGCCGTGCCGGTTCTCGATCTTCACTACGTCGGCACCCATGTCGGCGAGCATCGCGGTCACCGCCGGTCCCGCGTGCCAGACCCCGTAGTCGATGCAGCGCAGGCCCGCGAGGGGGAGCCGCGGGCGGCCGGCGCCGTTCGTGCGCCCGTCGGCCATGCCGCTCACCGCCCGCTCCGCAGCGGGTGGAAGCCGTCCCGTCCCGGCAGCTCCACTTCCGCGGTGCCCTCCGCGGTCAGCTCGCCTCGCTGGTTGTGTGCACGTACCGAGCACACGACGTACTTCGAGCCGCGGGAGTTGTGCTTGTCCCGCACCTCGCCGGTGCACCACACGGCGTCCATGAGATGGACGGGCCGGATGAGCCTGACGGCGAACCGGCTGAGGAAGCCGTCATCACCCATCCAGTTCGTGAGTAGGCTGCCGAGCCAGGAGATCCGGTCCATGCCAGCGTCATGGGGACCGGGTAGGCCAATGCGGGCCGCGACGGACGCGTCGATGAGCGACGCGGTCCACGCCTCCCGGATCCCGCAGTCGTCCAGAAAGCCCGCGCCGGGTTCGTGTTCGAGCTGGTCGTCGAACCGCCCGTACGCCGGCGCCGGTCGGGTCGCCCCGATGAACTCGAGCATGTCCTCGGACGTCAGCGGTCCCTTGACGACCGGGTCGAGCGCGTCGCCGATCTCGACGTCCTCCCACCAGCGGGCTCGGGCGCCGCGCACGGTCTCGTGGTCGTAGCCGTCCTCGATGCGGAACAGGTCCTCCTGGGAGTATCTGTACGGCTCGCGGTCCTTCGTGTACTTGCCGCGGGCGACGGCCTCCTCGCGGGAGAAGCGGGCGGTCGTGGTCCGGGCTGTGGCGAGGCTGCGCCCATCCGAGCCGAGGAACATGGTCTCACCGGTCTGCAGGATCACGCTGCCGGCGAACGAGCTCGTCGTCTCACGCTGCTCGGTCATCCGGCTCATCGGACTCACCCGGTCGCCCACCCGGACCCAGCGATCGAACCGCCAGTCCACAGCGGCGAGCATCGCGTGCAGCTCCGGGTGGCCACGTGTGACGATGGTGTCCGCCGCCGAGAACAGCCACAGTGGATGTGCGACCAGTGTGCCGACCGTCGAGGTAGCGGCGTACCCCTCGTTGAGGAACAGTGGGTTTCGCTCGCCGATGGAGCGCAACCACCGCCGCGAGTTGCGTGTGAACTGTCGATTGTGGATGCGTCGGCTCTGCCTAAAGCCGCCGTGCGCCGAGGCGGTGTCGGTCTGCTTCGCCAGTCGGGTGGCGGATGTCGTGGCGGTCATTCACATCTCCTTCGAGAGCAGTCGGACACGTGCGACCCCGTCCATGGTCGTCTCGTCGAGCTGGTTCCTGGCGACGAGACGGCATCGCACGACCGGGCCGTGCTCGCCCTGCTCCTTGGCCTCCACGACGCCTTCCACCCAGTTCACGTCCGACACCACGTTCGGTCGCACCAGCCGCGCGTTCAGCTGCTCGACGAACGCGTCGTCGCCCATCCAGTCAGTGACGAGCCGGCAGAACCAGGTGGCCCGCTGGTTGCCGACGTCGTACATGCCGGGCATGCCCACCTGCGTGGCCATGTGCGGTTCCCAGTGACCGCGGTGCGGATGGTCGTGCACTCCGGTCTCCTCGTTCAGGAACGAGTCGGCGGGGTGCCGGCGGCGGTTCTCCAGTTGGTAGTAGTGGGCGCCGAGGTGCGCGAGTCCTTCACCGTGCAGCGCGCCGCTGTCGTTGAACGCCCCGGTCAGCGCGATGTCGGTCAGCCGAAGCGGGCCATAGACGACCGGACCGATGCGGTCTCCGACCGACACGTCCTCCCAGTAGCGGATCTCAGCGCCGCGGATGGTCTCGCGGCGGCGAGCCTCGACGAACTCTTGGACCTCCTCGGGAGTCCACGTCTTGCGCCGCGGCTCGAACCTCATCGCGTTGCGGGACCCGGCACGGGCGGTCCTGATGTAGGAGACGAAGCCGCGCGCCACGAGCTCGCGCTGCTCGTTGTGACACTCCAGCTGGCCGTATTGGATGGCGAACGTGTTCGCGTGCCTGCCTCGCTTGACCTCCCAGCCGGTGTATTTGCCGCGTTGCACGATGCGGTCCCCGGGGCGGATCGGGCGGTACCACTCCCAGCCCCGGCTTCCCGCGATCCACTGCACGCCGCGCAGACCGGGTGCGGTGATCGCGACGCCGACCATCGTCGGCGGCGCGAGCATGCCGCCCCAGCGTGATGTGCGACCGTAATCCTGGCTCAGGAAGAGCGGATTGCGGCTGCCCATGTAGTTGCAGTAGTCCCGGCACACGTCCTCGGAGATGTCCAGCGTCGCCCGGGCGGCGCGGAAGTCCAGACCGATGAGAGCGCGGGTGACTTCGAGCGCCGCCTCGTCGAAGTCCGGGGCCTGGCTCCCGATCTCGTAGGTCTGCTTCCGGAATCGAGGAAGTGTGGCCTGCTTGTTCTCGCTGTGTGCTGTCATGACTCCCTCAGAACCCGTTCTTGCGGACATCGATGTCGGTGCCATGTGGTTGGTTCATTCGATCCTCCGATCTCCCCGCGCCGGGCGGAACAACGGAACGGCGATGTCACCCGACATCTCGAACACCACCTCGAGCTCCATCCCGATGCGCAACGCCGAGATGTCGCAGTCGACGACGTTGGTGACGAGCCGCGGGCCCTCGTACAGCTCGACCAGCGCGTACACGTAGGGCAGGCGCGCGCGGAAGGCCGGGTGCACCGCGCGGCGCACCACGGAGAAGCTGTACAAAGTGGCCAGTCCGTGAGCCGGCTCCCACGCCAGGCTCCGCGATCCACACCGCGGGCAGCGCGCTCGCGGATAGAGGATCGCCGTGCGGCAGGACGAGCAGCGCTGGATCGCGAGGACGCCCTTCGCGGCCGCCCGCCAGAACGGTTCGCTGATCGGTCCGGGCGCTGACACCGGGCGGGGCGGGGGCTGGGACATCTCCGCCGCTCAGACTCTCTTCAGGACCGTACACGCCTGCTCACCCATGATTCCTCCGTTACCGGACACGAACGCGAGCTCACAACCGTCAACCTGGCGGTCGCCGGCCGTGTCGGTCAGCTGCCGCATTGCCTCGACGACGTGCCCCGCCCCGCCGGCCAGCCCGGGTTGTCCGAAGGAGAGCTGCCCGCCGTGCGGGTTGAGCGGAAAGTCGCCCCGGAATGTCAGGTCGTGCTCGGCCACGAACGGGCCACCTCGCCCCTTGGCGCAGAAGCCGGCGTCCTCCAGCGCGATGAGGACCGCGATCGTGTAGCAGTCATACAGCAATGCCACGTCGACATCCGGTGGCGCGACCCGGGCGTCGTCGAACGCCCGCCGCGCGGCGCCGGCCAGACCCGAGGTCATGAGGTCGCCGGCCTGCGCCGGAGACACATGGGTGGTCAGCTCGCCATACCCGGCCACGGACACGCGTCGTGCCCCGCCCGCTCCGTCGCCGGCCACGACGAAGGCCGCCGCGCCGGTGCACGGCGTCACGATCTCGTGGCGGTGCAACGGATCCGCGATCAGGTCGGAGGCCAGTACGTCCTCCGTCGAGAGCGGCGTGCCGTGGTACAGGGCGGCGGGGTTCATCGCGGCGTTGGCCCGCTCGTCGACGGCGATCTTCACCCGCTGCTCGTCCGTCGTGCCGAACTCGAACGCATGCCGTTGCGCGATCAGGCCGTAGCCGGCTGTGGTGCCCATCGGGCCGAACGGGCGCTCGAACTCCGCCGCCGGAACGCCCTCCCAGCGCACGGGACGCTGGTAGAAGGACTTGGGATCGAGGGTGTCCGCGAGCACGCACAGCACCCGCCGGCACAACCCTGTCGCGATCGCAGCCGACGCACGCGCGATCATCCCGACCGCGGTCGCCCCGCCGAGATCCACGATGTCCAGATAGGACGGTGTGCTGCCCAGGTACTCGCCGACGGTCGCCGGCATCGTCAGCGGGGAGCCGATGACCCGCGGTGCGATCAGCAGGCCGTCGACATCCCGGAGTGCGATCTCGGCGTCGTCCACCGCGGCGCCCGCGATCTCTACGAGGAGCTCCGGGACCGTGACGCCCTCCGCGGACCGGCTGGGTGTGCGCTCGGCGGCGCCGATGATCTCCGTGGTCATGCCCATGCTAGAACGGCCTGCTGGTCGCGTACGAGTCGCCGAACCCGGGCAGGAAGCAGGAGTGATAACCGCCGGGGCCACCGGCGACGAAGACCATGAACTGGTCCGGCCTGTTGCTGATCCATACGCCTCGCTCGTCGATGACGTGGAGGCCGCGGCGTCGCATGCGTTCGATGCGGAACTCCGGGAAGTGCTGGAGCGGTATGCGGCAGGTCTCATGGAAGAACTCCTGGAGCTCACGCCTG
Organism: Actinophytocola sp.; assembly: GCF_050699935.1. Lineage (NCBI taxonomy): Bacteria > Bacillati > Actinomycetota > Actinomycetes > Pseudonocardiales > Pseudonocardiaceae > Actinophytocola > Actinophytocola sp. The sequence goes on along the minus strand of NZ_JBOHGB010000012.1, from coordinate 60,993 downwards.
GTGTCGAATGACTCCGCCAGCAGATGCGCGTGGGGAGGCGACAGCATGAGGGCCGACTCACCTTGCCCGTAGAAGATCCAGGAGTTGGTTCCGTAGATGCTCATCGTGTGCGCGAGGGTGTACGCCAGGTCCATGCCCGTATGGCTGTCGCTGTCGACGATGTTCGTCGTACCGGCGACCGACAGCGTGGTGGCGACGCAGTCGGTCGCGGCGAAGCCTCGGGACACGTGCAGCGGCTCCCAGGGACTCTCCTCCTCCCACTCCGCAGCGCACAGCGTGAAGGCGCCCGGCATCTTGTAGGTACCCTTGCTGATCTCGCCGGGCACCCGACCGGCGATGTTGATCAGCGTCAGGTTGAGTGCCCGCCCGATCGTCGCGTTGGGACGAAAGCATGGGCCGAACATGCCCCAGGAGGTGTTCAGACCGAGACGCGCTCGTGCCGGGCCGTTCACGATCAGCAGCGGTGCACACGGGTTCGTCGTCGTGTTCGTCCCGTATAGCTCGTACTCCGGGATCGCGACGGCCTCCACCGCGGCGACCACAGCCGGCATGTCCTGCGGCCGGCACCCCGCCATGACCGCGTTGGCCGCGATCTTCTCGGCGGTCGCGACGCCGTTCCTCGGCGGCAGGACGGCCACGACATCCTCGGCCGAGAGGTCGGCCGCATCGAGCATCCGGCGGACCCGCTGGCGCGTGGGCGCGATGACGGGCAGGCCGTCGCCCCATCCCTCGTCCACCGACCGTTCGAACGCCGCCGCGCTCACGTCGTCGGTGAACTCGTCCGGCAACGTCCACTCGAGAATGTCCGATACGTATTCACCGCTTTCGGCTCGCGTGGTCTCCGACACGACCCCTCCTCCCGCAACGTCTCGAACGGTCCTAGAGTTGTTGTTCGATCAGGCCGACGATCTCGTCGACCTTCTCGTCCGCGAGGGCCGCGAGCACCTTCGGACGCAGCGTCTCGAACGGGTGCGGGACGACGACCATCGGCAGCTCGACCCCCTTCGCCTTCGCCGCCATCTCGGCGAGGCTCTTGAAGTGCTCGGTCACGACTGTCACCGTGGGCAGGCCGTGGCGCAGGGAGTTGACGGCGTCATGGACACTCCATGACGTACAGGAGCCTCAAGCCGCGAGGCCGACGATCGCCCAGTCGCTGCGCGCCGCGAGGTCGGTCAGCTGCCGGTCGAACACGGCGAGCTGGCTCGCCCGCGACCAGTCCGGCAGCTTCGGCAGCTTCCACCAGTTCACGTCGACGACGCCGAACCGGTCGCGCAGGTTCGACCCGACCCGCTCCATGAAGGTGTCGAAGCTCTCCCACTGCACTCGGAAGGCGACCACGGAACCGTCCAGGCCCGGGGCCCGTTTCCGTTCCGGTTCTCGCGCGACCACAGTCTCCGGCGGCGCATCTCGCGGATGTCCGATGGGGCTGCAGATCTGGATTCTCGGCGCTGTCATAGCACGATTTCCCTTCACGGAACGGGCTGTACCACCGGGCAGCCCGGGCGTATGCTCGCAAGAGCGAACGCTCGCTCAGTTTGCCCTCCAGGCCGCGACGGTGTCAAGGCTGTGATCGACCGCTGGGCGACGTGTTGGCTGGTCGTGGCGGGTGTCGGCGGGATGCCGGCCCGGCGGGGAGGTGTGGCGTGGAGACCGCGTTCGGGTACCAGGTGGTCGCTGCCGGTGTCGAGCGGGCGGGGATCAGAACGATGTTCGGCGTCGCCGGGAACGGGTCGCTGGAGATCGCCGCTGACTTCGCCGGGCGCACCGGCTGCTCGTACGTCGCCGCCCGGCACGAGGCGGCCGCGATCAACATGGCGGACGGATACGCCAGGCGTGGCGGCGGCATGGCGGCGGTGGTGGTCACCCAGGGCCCGGGGCTGACCAACGGGGTGACGGCGCTCGCCACCGCCGCTCGCCACCACAGCCCGCTCCTGGTGTTCACCGGCACCGTGCCGAGGACGTCCAGCCAGTGGTTCGACCAGGCGACGCTCGCTGACGCGACCGGTGTGGGCTTCGCCGACCTGGACGGCGAGCGCAACTGGGGCCACGCGGTCACCCTTGCGGCCGCGGAGGCCGCGAGCACGAGGCGGCCCGTCGTGGTGCAGGTGCCGACATCGCAGCAACGGAGCGCCTTTCCACTCGGGTGGCCCAGGCCCGCGGGCGCCACCGCCGCCGCGATCCCGCCGGACGACGGGGACGTCGCTGGTGCGGCGGACCTGCTCGGGCGCAGCACGTGCCCCGTCGTCCTCGCCGGCCGAGGCGCCGTGGTGGACTCGGCCCGCGAGCCGATGGAGCGGCTCGCCGATCGGGTGGGAGCTTTGCTGGCCACCACCCTGCCCGCGAAGGGGCTCTTCGACGGCAGCCCATTCGACCTCGGTATCGCGGGCAGCCTGGCGACACCGGGTGTCCGTCGGCTGCTCCGTCGGGCCGACTGCGTGGTCGCCGTAGGGACAAGCCTCGACCGTCGGTGCGTCGGCGATGACGCGTCGCTGATTCCCGACGCGACCGTCATCCACTGCGATCACGCCCGTGAGGTTCTCGGCAACGGCTTCCCGGGCCGCCGGGTGCCGGTGCACGGCAGCGCATCCCGCACCGTTCGGGCGCTGCTCGACGCGTTGCCGGGCGAGCCGGTCGAGCCGGTCGACGGGTTCCGTAACCCCGAGGTCGTTGGCGAGTTGACGACCTTGCGCGGCACGCCTCGTTTCGACGCAGTCGAGGGCGATGGGCTGGACCCGCGTGTGGTCATGTGCCATCTCGACGAGGCACTTCCCGTGCAACGGACGGTCGTCGTGGACGGTGGCCACTTCTGCGGTTTCCCGGCGATGTACCTGCGCGCCTCGGCGCCGACCGACTTCCTGTTCACGTTGGGCTTCGGGGCCATCGGAATGGCCGTGGGCACGGCCGTGGGCGCGTCGATCGCGGCGCCCGGCCGGTGCACCGTCGCCATCGTGGGCGACGGCGGGCTGATGATGAGTCTGGGCGATCTCGACACCGCGGCCCGGTACCGGCTGCCCCTGATCGTCGTGGTACTCAACGACAACGCCTACGGGGCCGAGGTCCACGCCCTGCGCCACGCCGGTCTGCCGAGCGGCATAGCCGAGTTCGACAACCCCTCGTTCACCGGGCTGGCCCGGGCGCTCGGCTTGTCGGCCGGCCGAGCGGCCGACCTCGACGAGATCGGCCGCCTGGTAGCGGATGCCGTCCACCGTCGCACGCCCTACCTGATCGAGGTGCCGATCAACGGCGACGTGCTCGCGAGCTGGTATGCCGAGGATATCGGGCTGGCGCCCATCGGTTAGTCACTCGGTCTCGGCGCCGGTGGAGTCCTTGGACAGCCAGGTCGGCGCCATGTCGCCGCTGCTGAAGACGATCGCCACGACGGCGCCCTCCGGACCCGCGATCAGAGGGCCGTAGCCGGTCCCCGCCTTGACGATCCGGACGTCGCCCGCGTGGTGCCATTTGCCGGTCACCTGCTGCGATCCCGAGAGGATCACCTCCACGTAGTCGGAGGGATGTGAGTGCGGGGGGACGACGGCGTGCGGCGGGAACTCAACCATGACGATCACCGGTGCGTTCACATCGCCCTGGTGCCCAACGGTCACCTTGCTTACTCGTGCGCCGCCCTGGCCGGGCGACCAGCCGAGGTCGTCCCATGAGGACGACTGCTGCGGACGCATTTTCCGGTTGTCGGTTTGAAAGACGCTCTTCGTGCGATCGGCCGCGGTCATTACTTTCTTCCCTCTTTCCATGGATGGCAGCGGGTATCGGTGAAGACTGCGGGGAAATGAACCCGTATAGTGGGAGAGGATGAGCGATCGCCCGCTCAGCCACGATCCAAGGGGACGACACTGGTGACCTCGAAGCAAGGAGTCAAAGCTGCCGGGAGCTGGCGGGAGGTCCAGCCGACCGAGCACGCGCCGATCCTCGCCGGGGCGCGCCAGGTCTTCCACGAAAAGGGCTACCACGGCGCATCGGTCAGGGACATCGCCGCCCGCGCCGGGGTCACCGTGCCGGCGCTGTACTACCACTACAAGAACAAGCAGGCGATGCTCGTGGCGGTGCTCGAGCTCAACATGGTCGCCGTGCTCGCCCGCGTCGAGCGCGCGCTCGACGACGCGGGCGACCGGCCGGAGAAGCGTATGGCCCACCTCGTGGAGGCCATTGTGCTGCACCTGACCCGCGAGGTCGGGGCGATGGCACTGGACCGGGAGATGCGCTACCTCGAGCCCGAGAACCGCAAGCACTACGTGGCCATGCGCAAGCGGCTCGAGGTGCTCCTGGTGGAGATCATCGACAAGGGGACCGCCGAGGGCGTGTTCCACCCAGTTGACTCCGTGGACACCGCCCGGGCGCTGCTCGGCATGTGCCAGGCCATCACGACCTGGTTCGACCCCCACGGGCCGAGCTCGCCGGAGGACATGGCGCGGCAGTACGCGAAGATCGCCCTCAACGCCGTGGGGGCGCGTACCGCCTGACCGTTGTTCAGTCACTGGAGGGCAGCGCCTTGCTCGGCTTCACCACGAGCGGTGTGTCCCCGTCGGCGAGGGTCCCGCTGCCGGCCTTCGTCACGAGGATCTCGAGTGCCTCGTCCGTCGGACTCGTGTAGCGCTTGCCGAGCGCATTCCCTGCGGCGAAACCGGATGCCGGTGCAGCATCGGCCGGAGGCGGCGGCGCGTCGATGTTCACGAGTGGCGTGCCGCCACAGGTCAGTGTCGAGCCCGTGCGGCTGGGCGGCCTGACGACGATGACCTCGGTCGAGCAGACCTGGCTGCGCAGACGGGCTCCTGTTCTCAGTATCACCTGGCTTGTCACGTCGCACTCCTTGTCGGGTCCTTGTCAGCCGCCGTTCCTCCTGCGGTGAGGGCTTGCGCGACCTGCCGGCGCAGCAGCTTCCCGACGGCGTTGTATGGCAGGCTCGGCCAGAACACGATCTGGTCAGGCGTCCGGGACGAGCGCAGGCGCTGCTGTGCCCACGCGGTGATCGCGGCCACGGACGTGTCCGCTTCCGGCACGAGCACGACTGCCGCCGCGATGCGCTCGCCCCACTCCTCGTCCGGCACGCCGACCACTGCCGCCTCACGGATGTCGGGGTGGTGCAGCAGCGCGTCCTCGACCTCGGCTGGCGCCACGTTCTCGCCGCCCCGGATGATCGTGTCGTCCGCCCTGCCCTCGATGAACAGGAAACCCTCGGCGTCGATTCGGGCCAGGTCGCGCGTGCGGAACCAGCCGTCGGCGTCGAGCGTGCTGCCCGAACCGGTGTACTCCCCCGACACCTGCCGACCCCGCACCCACAGGTCGCCGACATCCCCGGCGGGCACGGACGCGCCCGCGGCGGAGCGGACCGCGACCTCCACCCCGGGCAACGGCCTTCCCACGCTCGTCAGGCGGGCGCGCACGTCGGGGTCCTCGCTGGCGAACGCGGTCCGGTGATCCTCCGGCCCGAGCGCCGCGATCGTCGAGCTCGTCTCGGTCAACCCGTACGCGTTGACGAGTCCGGTCGTCGGGAACGAGGTCAATGCGCGTTCGAGCACGGATGCTGGAAGTCGTGCGCCACCGTAGGACAGGGTCCGTAGCGTCGGCACGCCGGCGTCTGTCCCGTTGAGACAGTCGACGAGCCGGGCGAGCATCGTCGGCACCACCATGGCGGTCGTGACTCCCTGATCGCGAACCGTGTCCAGCCATGCCTGCGGGTCGAACGTGCTCAGGTGGACCACCCGCCGCGCCGCACACGTGTTGGTCAGCACCGCCATCACTCCCGCGATGTGGTACGGGGGAAGGCTGACCAGCGCGCATTCGTCAGCTCCGGCGGACACGGGGTCGACGGCTCGCAGAACGTAAGACGCGAGATGGTCCTGCCGGAGCACGACGCACTTGGGGGTCGAGGTCGTGCCGCTGGTGAAGAGCATGACGGCCGGATCGTCGGCACGCGCCACGGCCTCGGTGCGCTCCGCCGGTCCATCCGGGTTCGTCACCGACCACCAGTCCGCGATCGTGCACAGGTGGTGTCCGCGTACTGGCAGCCGCTCCAGGACGTCGGCGTCCGCCAGCACGAGCGGGGTGTCGAGCCGGTCGATCAGCGCGGCGAGGTCGGCGGGCGGCAGCCGGTAGTTCAGCGGCACGATCGGGATCCCGGCCGTCAGCGCTGCCAGTACGGCGACCGAGAACTCGGGACCGTTGCGGCCCACGTACGCGACGTGCTTCGCGCCGAACCCGCCGAACGCCGCGGCTGCCGTGGCCGCGCGCCGTGCCAGCCGGTCGAAGGTGATCCCGTCTGTCGACGGACCTATCGCGACTCGGTTGCCGCAGCATGTCGACGGCAGTTCGAGGAGGAACTCCATTCCCATGTGACTCCACTCGCGACGCTTCAGCCGGCGAACTGTTGCGGTATGAACAGCACGATCTGTGGGAACATGATGATCAGCACGATCACGACGACGTCGACGGCGACGAACTTCCACACGCCGAGGTACAGGTCGCGCCAGGCCACATCGGGAGCTCGTGCCTTGAGCGCCATCAGGTTCATCCCGTGCGGCGGCATCACGACCGCGATCTCGATCATCAGTACGCAGATCGCGCCGAACCAGATCGGATCGAACCCCAATGCGAGCACCGTCGGAAAGGTCAGCGGCAACGTGATCAGCAGGATCGCGAGCGCGTCGACCACGGTGCCGAGCACCAGGTACAGCACGAGGATCGCGGCGAGCACGAGGTACCGGTTCCAGCCCGAGTCGGCGATGGACTGCGCGAGTTCCTGCGGCAGGCGCACGCTCGTCATGAACGTGGACAGCATGGCCGTGCCGGCGATCACGATGGCGACTGTCGAGAACGTGCGGACGGCGGCGGTGAACGACGAGGCGGCCTTGCGCACTCGCGACTCCCGGGCCATCAGCACCATGTACAGCAACGCGACGGCCGCGATCACCGTCGCGGTCTCCTCGACCGTCACGAGGCCGGAGTACAGGCCGACCGGAAAGGCCAGCACCATGACGGCCAGGGGAGCGATCCTGCGAACGTCGGAGAACACGGTGTCGCGGACGGCTCGTGCGGCACCGACTCCCTCGAACTGCTCGGTCGCCGCGACGGGAGCGACCGGAGGTGGAGGCCGTCGCCGGACCCGTTCCGGACCGTTGAGCAGAACGATCAGGGCGAAACCGACGAACATCAGGGCCGCCGGACCGAGCCCGGACAGCAGCAGCTGGTCGAGCCGGGTCTCGGTGGACAGACCGTAGATGACGAACGGAAAACTCGGCGGAATCAGCGCCGCGAGGCAGCCCACGTTGGCGATCAGGCCGCTGGCGAGGCTGTCGCGGTAACCAGTCCGGCGCAGCTCGGGCAGCGCGGCCGGGGTGAGCACGAGGACGTCGGCCACGGACGTGCCGCTTGCGCCGGCGAAGATCCCGCCCGCGCCGAGCGTGCTGAGGCCGATCACTCCGGGCACCCTCCGCAGCCGCCGCTTGGCGACATCGAAGAACGCCGTGACAGCGCCGCTGTGCGTTATGAAATATCCCATCAGGATGAAGACGGGCAGCACCGCGAGCTCGCTCGACGCCAGGACGGTGTACGGCGCGCTGCCCAGGGCGAAGATCGCCTGCAGGTCTCCCGCGGTCACCGCCAGCGAGACGAAACCGACCAGCGCACAGGCGATCCCGACCGGCACGGACATCAGCAGCAGGACGAACAGGACCGCCAGCATCACGATCGGGAAGGTCACTCCGGTTTCCTTTCCGGACGTGCGGCGTCGTCGGACAGCGTCGAGGCCGCGGAGATGACACCGGACCGCGTCTCGCCGGTGGTGAGCTGCTCACCGCGGATGGCGTCGACCACGTGGATGAGCAGCCAGATCGTCGCCGCGGCGAGCCCCACGGTGAACGCGATGTGCGCCGGCCAGGTCGGGAGCGGATCACCGTAGGCCGGGCCCTGCTCGCTCTCGTAGGTCGTCACCGTGTTCTGCGCGGCGGCGTAGGTCCACACGCCGGTGGTGGCGGCACAGAGGAGCCCGATGAGGGAACGCAGGACCTGTGCGGCGCGACCGGTCACGATCCGGTAGATCCAGTCGATCGCGAGGTGCTCGTTGCGAGCGGTGACGGAGCCGAGGCCGAGGTAGGCGATGGCGACCATCAGCTCGGCGGGCACCTCCAAGCGGTGCGGTAACCCGTAGTCGAGGAGCTCCCGCGCGATCACCGCCGCCAGCACCCAGGCGAACAGGAACACCAGGCAACAGATCGCCGCGCCCTCCAGGAACGTCGAGATCATGCGGGCCGGTCGATGCACATAGCCGTTCATGGCCACCTCACGCGAGCACTCGTTCCCAGTCACCCGAGACTCAGGACGCCCTCGTGAGGGACTTGAGCTTGTCGATCAACGCCTTCCCGTCCACGCCGCTCGGGAGCGCCGCCAGCCACTCCTGGCTGATCTGCTGCTGAACGTCCGGGGCGATGCTGTGGGCGAACTCCTCTCCCAGGTCGGGAAGGAGCTCACCGCCGGCACCCTCGTAGGTCGCGACCGCTTCCTCGATCCCCTGCTCCAGCCGCGAGGCCGAGTACTCCAACGCGTCGGTACGCGCCTGCTCGAACAGATCCCGCTGCTCGCTCGACAGCGAGTCGTATGTCGACTTCGCGAAGTAGATCACGCCGTTGACGCCGCCGAGGTCGATGTCGATCGCCGACTTCGCGGACTCGGCGAGCCCTGCCTCCGTCGCGGAGTAGATGGCGTAGATGGTCCCGTCGATCGTGCCGCGCGACAGCGCCGTCGGAATGTCCGCGACCGAGAGGTTGACCGGGGTGGCGCCGAGCGCCGTGACGACCGGGTCGTAGGAGGCGCCCGGCGAACGCAGCGTCAGTCCCCCGAGGTCACTCAGGCGGGACGGCTTCTCGCGCAGGAGCAACTGCACGGGTGGGTTCGCCTGGACGAAGAACGGCGTCGCGTCCAGGCTTTCCCATTCCTGCTGGATGCTGGGCTCGGTCGTGATGAACTCCGTGCCCACACTGAACACGTCGGACGCGTTCGGCAACAGGAACGGCAGGTCGAGGATCGTGGAGACGGGAAGCGTGGCGGCGGAACGGGTCGGGATGTAGTAGCCCATCTGGTACACGCCACTCTTGAGCCCCTGCAACTGGTCCTTCTCGGGAACCAGCGTGCCGCCGTAGGTTCGCTCGAATTTGATTTTTCCATCCGAGCGTTCCTCGACCAGGTCCATGAATCGTTCGGGAGCCACGGCGCCGAGCCGGTCCGGACTGGGTCCGAAGTCGACGTAGGTGATCGTCAGGGTGTCGCCGCCGGCGCCGCCTGAGCCCCCCGAGTTCCCGCCGCACGCGGTGATCGCCAGCGCGACCGGGACGAGGAGGACGGCCAGGCGGCGCGCGGTGCGCGGCCCGAATCCGGTACGGGAGCTAGGCGACAGGTGAGGTGAGAGCACGACAGCCTCCTCGATGAATCACGCCGTCTTCACTGAGCGAGCGCTCGCACAGTGTGTGGCGCGAGCGCTGCCGCTGTCAACCGTTCGACACCCGGTCGGCCGATGCCGTGCCGTCGTCGGCGAACCGGGTTTACCTTGCGGCGCCCGGCTGCTTACGGCGTGTGTCCAATCAAGACTTGGTCGCCGGGCCGGTGCCCGGTTTCCTCGATCGTGTGGGCGCACACCATGCGGCCACCTCGGCGAGAGCGAGGTCGATGATCGTGCTATGGGGAGCACGGTGGTGGACGGCGATCGCGGCTACGGCCGCGAGTAGTCCGGTGAGCGGGTCGGCGATGGCGTCGCCCGCGAAGTGGGGGTCGGGGCCATCCCAGCCGAGGAGGCCGCCGGCGACGGCGGCGTCGTCGCCGAAGGCGATGCGGTGTTCGTTGCGCTGGCCGTGGCCGGTGATGCGCAGCCACGTCCGGCGGCGGCCGTCCGCGAGGACGGTGCCGGCGTCCAGGCCGAGGCCGCGCAGGGCGCGCGGCCGGCTGGCCTCGATCACGATGTCGGCCGAGCGAACGAGCTGGGTGAGGCGGTGGCGGCCGGCGGGGTCGGCGAAGTCGAGGGTGATGAGTTCGTGTCCGTTGTGGAGGGTGGCGTAGAAGTCGGGAGTGGTGTGGCGGGATCCGTCCGGGCGGTGGATGTGCTCGACGTCGAGGACCTCGGCGCCACCGCGGGCGAGGAGGTTCGCGGCGAGTGGGGCGGCCCAGAGGGCGCCGAGGTTGACTACGCGCGGTCGGGTCCGGGTGCCGGCCGCCGGGCTGCTCGTGGGATGGGTGGTGATGTGCCATGGCGTGGTGACGGTCCCGGTCTCGCCGGGGCGAGCGGCGGCGAGACCGAGGAGGGCGGCGCGTTCGGTTGCTTCGCGTGCGGTGCGCCGCGTGCTCCAGGCGGTGATGGCAGGCCACGGTTCGTCGGCGAGGCCCGTTTCGAGCAGGGCGGGGACAAGGTCGAGGTCGGTGGGGCGGGAGAGGTTCAGTGCCCACCAGCCGTCGGCGGTCGGGAGCAGCCGAGCGGCGCCGCCCACCGATACCTGCCCATGGCGGGTGCCGCCCGTGATCGCCGCGCGCGCGCCGAGCAGCGGGGCGCCGTCGAGGCAGACCGGTGTGCCGGCGAGTGTGGTGAGGAGTTCGACGGCCATGCCGGCGGCGCGGGCCACGGTCGCGGGGTGTCCGGTACAGGCGAGCGGCGAGCCGTCGGGCGGACCGGTCAGTGTCATGGCGCCGCTGTCGGCCCAGTCGGTGGCCACGTCGGTCGGTTCGCGCCGGATCTCCACCCCGCCGGCGGCCAAGGCCAGGCCGGTCGTGTGGAGGGTCCGGGCGCCGAGCGCGGCGAGAAGTGCTGCCGCCTCCTCGGCCGCGGGCCACGATGCGGCCCGTACCACGAGCCCACCGAGCGGTCCTGGAACCATGTGCCAAGCCTGCCAGCTGCGGTTCTAGTGTGTGACGCGTGTGGGATGTCGCCGAACTCGCCGGCCTGCCGGCCGCACCGGCGCGGGCCGAGCTCGCTCCCGGTGTGGATGACGACGGTTCCGTGCGCCACCCGGTCGTCATGGTCGATGCGAGCTCGGCCCATGACGCGCCGGACGAGGTGGTGTCTGCCGCCGCGCGGCGGCTGCGGTCGGCGTCGGCGGTGGTAGTACTGGTCTGTCCCGACACTGTGCGGTCGGAGCTGGCCGATGCGGCGGACGTGGTCCTCGCCGTGGGCTCGATGGACCGGCGCTGTGTGGCCGTTGAGGATCTCGACGCGGCGGTCGAACGGGTACGGGCCGCTGTGGCGGCGGCACCGCGTGCCTCGCTCAGCCTCGCCTGGTTGCTTCGCGGCTCGGCGACCCGCGACACCACGACCGGCCTGCTGCTGGAGTCGTCCGTGTACTCCACGTTGCTCGCCGGCCCGGAGTTCCGTACCTGGCTCGGCCGCCGGGGTGAGTCCCGCCTCGCCGAACCCGGTGACCCAGCGGCCCGTGTCCGGGTCGAGCGGCATGACGACCGGTTGACGATCCGGCTCACCCGGCCCGAGCGACGCAACGCCGTGGACGTCGCACTGCGCCAGGGTCTCGTTGACGCGCTGGGCCTGGCTCTCGCACTGCCGGGACTCGCGATCGAGCTGACCGGAGCGGGGCCGGCGTTCTGTGCCGGGGGTGACCTCGACGAGTTCGGCAGTGCGCCCGATCCCGCGACCGCGCACCTGATCCGCGTCCTGGCGAGCCCGGCCGCGCAGCTGGACCGTCTGCGTGACCGGCTCACCGCGGTCGTGCACGGCGCGTGCGTCGGCGCCGGCATCGAGCTGCCCGCCTTCGCCGCGCGCGTCGTCGCCCGACCCGACGCGCTGTTCGCACTGCCGGAGATCGGCATGGGGCTCATCCCAGGGGCCGGTGGCACGGTCAGCATCCCGCGCCGCATCGGCCGGCGCCGGGCACTGTGGCTGGCGATCACCGGCGAGCGGATCACCGTGCGGACCGCACTCGAATGGGGTCTGGTGGACACCGTTGAGTGACGGTGCGGGATGGCTGCTGCGTGACGTCGAGATCGACGGGCGACGCACAGACTGCCGGCTCTCGGTCGGCGCGGTGGCCGAGATCGGCACGGACCTGCCGCCACTCCCGGGCGAGGCCGTCCTCGACGGTCGCGGCGGGGCGCTCGTGCCCGGCCTGGCCGACCATCACCTTCACATCTTGGCCACTGCCGCGGCCGCCGCGTCGCTGGACCTGGCGGGTGGCGAGATCGCGACCGCACCCGAGACCCCGGGATCAGGCTGGCTGCGCGTGATCGGCTCCGGCGAGCCCGACCTCGACCGCCACACTCTTGACCGCCGCTGGCCCGATCGGCCAGTCCGCCTGCAGCATCGCGGCGGTGCACTGTGGACCCTGAACTCGGCTGCCGTCGAGCTGCTCGGCGACGGGCTGCGCGCGGACGAGCGGCGCACCGGCCGGGTCTGGCGCTCCGACGCGCGGCTGCGTCGCCTGGTTGGCAGCACGGTCGAGCCCGCCGCGCTGGGCACACTGGGCGCGCGACTGGCCGGCTACGGCCTCACGCACCTCACCGACGCCGGCCCCGACCTCGACGCGGGAGCCCTGGTCCGGCTGCGTGCGGCACTGCCGCAGCACGTACACTCCATGGGGCCCGCCGGCGGCTCGATGCCACGCAAGATCGTCGTGACCGATCACGAACCACCGCGGCTCGGCGACCTCACCAGCCGCATCGCCGACGCGCACGAACAGGGCCGGCCCGCCGCCGTGCACGCCGTCTCCGCTGTCGCATTGGCCCTCGCCCTCGCCGCGTTCGAGCAGGCCGGAACGCGCCGCGGCGACCGGATCGAGCACGCTGCCGTGTGCGACGACGACGCCGCCCGCGTACTCGCCGAGCTGGGGTTAACTGTCGTGACCCAGCCCAGCCTCGCGGTCCGGCACGGCCTCGCCTACCTCCGTGACACCGAGCCCGGGGAGCGGTCCGCGCTGTGGCGCCACGCGGGCCTGCGCCGCGTCGGTGTCACCGTCGTGGTCAGCAGCGACGCACCCTACGGTGACGCCAATCCGTGGCACGGCGTCCAGGCTGCGGCCACCCGGCGCCTGCCCGACGGCACCACGCTCGGCACCGCCGAGACCATCCCCGCCGCGGCGGCGTTCGCCACGTTGTTGTCCGACCCCGCCGATCCCGGTGGACCACTACGCCGCATCTCGCCTGAGGCACCGGCCGACCTGACACTGCTCGACGGTCCGCTCCACGTCGTGATCGCCGCCGCCATGGCGGGCGTGACACCAGTCCGGGCCACGTTCGTCCGGGGCCGCCGCATCCACTGACTCACCCCGCGCGTGCCGTGGTGGCGCGGCTGCGCATGCTCGATGTGGACCGCCCGCAGCCCGCGCCGAGTGGCCCGCGTGAGCGGGCGTCAGCCGACCGCCAGGCCCAGCAGGGTGGCAGTGCTCGCGGCGCCGAGCGCGATGCCCCAGCCGACCGGTCCCAGCGGTGTGCAGCCGAAGAGCCGGCTCAGTCCCGGCACCTGGATCACCGCCGCCAGCAGGGCCGCCGAGCCGGGCGAAGGTCCACGCCGCCGAGGCGCCGAGCGTCGTGGTGACCGCCCGCTAAGTGATGTCCCCGGTTCAGCGCCGTGCCCAGCGACACCCCCGGGCTTTCCCGCAGCAGCACCTCGACCGGCCGACGGCTTGGATGGCTCAGGGCGATCGCCAGTGCCGACGCCAGGTCGGTCGGCAGGTTCACCAGCAGCAGCTGCCGGGCGTTGAGCGGCGAGCGGCCCGTCAGCGCGGAGCCGAGCACGGTGAACGCGATCTCGCCGAAGTTGCCGCCCAGCAGGATGCCGAGTGCCTCGCGCACCGACGCCCACATCGCCCGGCCCTCGACCAGCGCGCCGATGATCGTCTCCAGCCGATCGTCGGTGACCACCAGGTCGCGGCCGCCCGCGCGGCCGGCGTGCCGCGCCTGCCGAGCGCGATGCCGACGTCCGCGAGGCGGATGGCCGGCGCGTCGTTCGCGCTGTCCCCGGTCATCGCCACCACCTTGCCGATCCGTTGGTACACCTGGATGATCCGCACCTTCTGCGCCGGGCACCGGGCGATCACGTCCACGTCCGGCAGCGTCTCGGCGAGCTCCTCGTCGGACAGCTCGGCGATCTCACCGCCGGTGAGGACCGTGAACCCGGCCACGTCGCCGTTGACCTGGCCGGCTACCGCCCTCGCGGCCGCGGGGTGGTCGCCGGTGATCATCACGGTCTGCACGCCCGCGTCCCGCAGCTTCGCGGCGGCCGGCGGGGCACTGTCTCGCACCGGATCCGCCAGGGACACGAAACCCAGCAGGCACAGGTCGTCCACCACCTCCTCGGTGACCGCCGGGCATACCCTCCACTGTAGACACTCATCGCTGGGCGACCGCAAGCACGCGGTGTCCGGACCCCGCGAGGTCGGCCATCCGCTGCTCCAGTCGGGTGCGTGCGGTGGCGTCGCCGGGGTGCGCCGACCCGCCGGCGCGATGGCGCGTGCAGCGGGGCACGACGACCTCCGGCGCGCGCTTCACGCTCAGGTACGCCAGCTTGCCCGACCACCCGACCGTCGCGTGGTAGCCGCGGGACGGCTCGAACGGCACGGCGTCGATCCGCCGCCATCCCTTGCCCGCGCCGACGCGAGCGCGGCGCGCGCCCTCCGGTCTCCGGGGCCTTGGGCAGTGCGGCGAGCCCGGCGCCGAGTGCGCGGCGCGGCCCGGCGAACGGCATGGCGGCGGCGCTCACCGCGGCGCCGACCGCGAGGGAGCGGCGGGCGTAGCGGTCGGGCTCGGTCTCTGGCGCGACTTCGGCCGCTCGGCCACGGCCGGTCCGGCCCCGGCGTCGTCCGGCCCGCCGATCAAGCCGGCCTCGCGCTCGCACCACGCCCGCTCGTGCCCGGGCCACGGCCGCCACCAGCGTGTCCTCGCGGGGCTCCGGGTGCTCGACCGCCACCACCACGCGGGAGGTCGGCGCGTTCACCCGCGCCCACGCGACCCCCGGTCGCCGGGCGAGCGCGCGCTCGATCCGCCCGGCGTACCGGCCGGGCCGTGCGCGCCGTGCGCCTCGATGGAGACCCGCCCGGGACAGCTCCACACCGCCCGGCGCCGGCCGCCCGCTCGCGAGCCGTTCCACGGACGTCAGCGCCACGCCGCCCAGTCCTCTGGCGGGCCGGCCGTGGTGAGGGGACCGGGTATCCACTGTGGAGCCGGCAGCGGGCACTAGGTGGCCGGATCGGTGTCGGTGTCGGTGTCGAGGGTTTCGTGGGCGACGAGCACGCCGCCGACGAAGGCGACCGGCATGACGACTATGGCGGCGAGCGGGACCGCGCACAGCAGGGACGCGGGCAGGCCCAGGCCGAGCGCGAGGCCGCGCCGGGTGCGCAGCACCTCCCGTCGTTGTGTCAGGTTCATGCCACGCCGGTAGAACGACACGGCGACGAGTTCCAGCGCGAGGAACCAGGCGGTCACCAACGCCAGGGCCACCGGCACCACGGTCTGCCCGACGACCGGAATGAAACCCGCGACGAGCAGCGGGATCGTGAACACCAGCGATCGCAGCACCAGCACCACACCGTCGCGCAGGCCCATTCCGAGCAGCTTCCACCACGGCAGCTCCACCGCGCCGGCCGCATTGCCGAGGCGGTCTTCCACCTGCTCGGCGATGAGCTCGTAGAACGGGCCACCGATGGCCAGGGTCAGCGCCGAGAACGTGAGCAGACCGATGACCAGCGCCGCGGCGAACAGGGCCACTCCTACCGCGAGCCGGAGCGCGGTCCGCCAGCCCTGCGCCCAGTCGTCGGCGAACGGCGAGATCGACGCCGCCAGCTCGTCGATGTGATAGGCGAGCGCGATCATCCCGCTGAGCAGCAGCAGCGTGGTCAGCACCGCGGGGAGCGCACCGATGAGCAGTAGCCGCGGTGACCGGAGCAGAATTCCGAGCCCCTGCCCGAACAGCCGAACACCCGTGAGGAAATCGCGCACGGGCTACTTCTACCAGCGGGCCCACCGGCGGGCGCACGCGCCGCCGATTCAGCGTTCGGTCAGCGTTGTCGCCGACTGTCGTCTCGGTGGCCGCTCGTGCGAGCGCGGAGGAGGCGTGATGGGGCGAGACTGGTTCGAACGCCGGTGACGCTGGAGGTGTCGGTCACCGGCGAACCCCACGGCGTGCCGCGATACCAGTACCCGTCGGCAGAGGCGCGCGAGCGTGGCACGTTCGGCGAGGGCTCGAGGACTCCGGCTCCGGTCGATGACCGGCGGCCAGGTGCCGTGCACGGTCCGGACGACGACACGTGGTCGGCCTGGGCGATGGGCGGCGCCGCCGCGGGCGCCGTCGCCGCCCTCGCCGCGGTGGCGGTGCGTCGCAGCCGGACCCGCACCGGCCGGTAGCCACCGGGCAGGAAAGGGCTCAGGTGTCCAGGAGCTCGGCGAGAAGGCCGCGGACCCGGCGGTCGATCTCGTCGCGGATGGGGCGTACGGCGCGCACGCCCTTGCCGGCCGGGTCGTCGAGGTCCCAGTCGAGGTAGCGCTTGCCGGGGAAGATCGGGCAGGTGTCGCCGCAGCCCATCGTGATCACCACGTCGGCGGTCTCGACGTCCTCTGTGGACAGCTTGGTGGGGATCTCGGCGGTGATGTCCAGGCCCCATTCGGCGGCCGCCCCGGCGGCCGCCGGGTTGACCTTCTCGGCGGGCTCCGAGCCGGCGGAGCGGACGGCGATCCGGCCGAGCGAGTAGTGCTGCAGCAGGGCGGCGGCCAGCTGTGAGCGCCCGGCGTTGTGGACGCAGACGAACAGGACCTCGGGGATGTCGGCCACCGTGTACTCCTCGGCTCGGCGCGGCTCTCGGTTCGATGATGCCCGATTTCCGTGAACGGGAGGTGACCGGCGAGACCAGGGTCAGCGGTCGAGGAGCTCGGTGAGCAGGGCGCGCACGCGCCGGTCGAGGTCGTCGCGGATGGGGCGGATCTGCTCGACCGGCCTGCCCAGCGGGTCGGCGACCTGCCAGTCGAGATAGCGCTTGCCGGGGTAGACCGGGCAGGCGTCGCCGCATCCCATGGTGACGACCACGTCGGCGGCGCGGACGACCTCGTCGGTCAGCGGCTTGGGGTAGGCCTCGGTGAGGCGGACGTCCAGCTCCGCGAGCGCGGCCGTGATCGGCTCCGGGATCCCGCCCTGTGGCCGGGATCCCGCGGAGCGCACGGTGACCTTGCCGCCGGCGTGATGGTCCAGCAGCGCGGCGGCCAGCTGGGACCGGCCGACGTTGTGCACGCAGATGAACAGCACCTGGGGAACGGTGACCCGGGCCAGGCCCTGGACGTGGCCGTGGTCGGTGAGCCGCTGCTTGGCGAACCGCCCGGTCAGGGTGACCAGGTGCGTCTTGATCGTCGCGTGCTCGTCGAGCAGCGCGTAGGTCTCGTAGACGAACCGGGTCACCGTGTCGGGCGCGAACACGCCGTGGAAGGTGTCACTCAGCTCGTCGGCGATGCGGTCGAGTTGGTCGGCGACGTGACGTCGCGGTAGGTGGGGTGCGCTGGTCATGGTGCCCCTGGTGCTTGGTCGAGCGTGGATCGACATCCATCGATATAGAGCGAACCAGGTCGGATCCCCGGTGTCAACGCTGCATCGACTTTGGTCAATCCATGTCATACCCTGAGGCCGTGCAGACCCTGGCCGGGTGCGAACCCGACGTCGTCGACGTCGTGGGTGACTGCAAGCCGTGGAGCTCGCCCCGTGGCAGCGGGTTGTCCGATGTGGACGCGGATGGAATCGCCGCCGTGTACGCGGCGCTGGGCAGCCCGATCCGCCTGCGGCTGCTCGCGGTGATCCAGGCGCGGCCGTCGGGCGAGGCCTGCGTGTGCGAGCTCGTCGACGCGGCCGGGCTCGCGCTGTCGACCGCGAGCCACCATCTGGCGGCGCTCGTCGCGAGCGGGCTGGTGCGTCGCGAGCAGCGCGGAACCTGGGCCTGGTACGCGCTGGTGCCGGAACGGCTCGAGGCGGCGCGTGCCCTGCTGGCACGCTCCGTTCTACCGCTCTGACCGGTCTGGTCCGAGATTCTTCGATCCGAGGTCGCGGCTTCACTCGTCGTTCACTTGGCGTTTAGAACGAAATTATTGGATTCAGCTGCCTCTCGATCGAGGGGTAGCCGGATGTCCCGACATCGATCGGGGACCAATGCAGGAGGCAACCCAAGTGACCATCCGTCAACTGTCGCGGGCGCGTGCCGTGGTCGTAGTCGTCGCAGCGGGAATGACCTTGGCCGCCTGCGGTGGATCGGACGGGGGCGGCGAGAACGCCGGCGGGGGCGGCGGCGAGGCGCTGTCGGGGCCGGTCGTGATCGACGGTTCGAGCACCGTGGAGCCGTTGTCGTCCGCCGCGGCCGAGTTGTTCATGGGGGAGAACCCCGAGGTGAACGTCACCGTCGGCACGTCCGGTACCGGCGGCGGGTTCGAGAAGTTCTGCGCGGGCGAGACGGACATCTCCGACGCCTCACGTCCGATCAAGGACGAGGAGACGAAGCAGTGCCAGGACGCCGGTGTCGAGTTCAGCGAGCTCCAGGTGGCCAACGACGCGCTGACCGTGGTGGTGAACAAGGAGAACGACTGGGTCGACTGCCTGACCGTGGAGCAGTTGAAGAAGATGTGGGCTCCCGACTCCAAGGTGAAGAGCTGGAAGGAGATCGACCCGTCGTTCCCGGACGAGGAGCTGAGCCTGTACGGGCCGGGCTCGGACTCGGGCACGTTCGACTACTTCACCGACGAGATCAACGGTGAGGAGGGCGCGAGCCGCACCGACTACGAGCCGTCCGAGGACGACAACGTCATCGTGCAGGGCGTGGCCAACGCGAAGGGCGCGCTCGGCTACTTCGGCTTCTCCTACTTCGAGGAGAACGCCGACAAGCTCCGGGCGGTCGAGATCGACGGCGGGTCCGGCTGCGTGGCGCCGTCCGTGGAGGCCGCGCAGGACGGCAGCTACACGCCGCTCGCCCGGCCGCTGTTCATCTACCTCTCCGACGCCGGGTTGGCCAAGACGCAGGTCGAGAGGTTCGCCGAGTTCTACCTGGAGAACAACGACGAGATCGTCGAGGCGGTCAAGTTCGTGCCGATGACCGACGACCAGAGGTCCAAGGCCCAGGCCGCGCTGGAGGACCTGAAGTCCAAGGCCGGTCAGTGAGCCCTGGCCAGATCACGACGGGTGGCCCTCCGAGCGCGGGGGGCCACCCGGCCCTGTGGGACGGCGTGGACCTGTCCCGGCGCGGCTCCCGCGTCGGCGAGCGGATCATCAGGGCGTTCCTCATCGGGGCGGCGTTCCTGTCGATCGCGGTCACGGTCGGGATCGTGGTGTCGCTCCTGGTGCCCATGCTGACGTTCTTCACCCACGTCGACG
This sequence comes from Actinophytocola sp., assembly GCF_050699935.1. Classification (NCBI taxonomy): domain Bacteria; kingdom Bacillati; phylum Actinomycetota; class Actinomycetes; order Pseudonocardiales; family Pseudonocardiaceae; genus Actinophytocola; species Actinophytocola sp. The sequence goes on along the minus strand of NZ_JBOHGB010000012.1, from coordinate 41,669 downwards.
TGCTGGAGTTCCTCACCGGTACCGAGTGGACGGCCGCGTTCGGCGGTAAGTTCGTCTGGGACGACAAGGAATGGGGCGTGCTGCCGCTCGTGGTCGGCACGCTGATGACCACGCTGATCGCGCTCGTCGTCGCGGTGCCACTGGGGCTCGGGGCCGCGGTCTACCTCTCGGAGTACGCCGGCAGTCGGGTGCGGCGGTTCATGAAGCCGATCCTCGAGGTGCTGGCCGGGATCCCGACCGTCGTGTACGGCTTCCTGGCACTGACCATCGTCACCCCGATCCTCAAGCCACTGCTGGACATCCCCGGCCTGTACAACATGCTCTCCGCCGGGCTGGTCATGGGATTCATGATCGTTCCGACTGTCGCGTCGCTGTCCGAGGACGCCATGTCGGCGGTCCCGCTGTCGCTGCGGCAGGGCTCCTACGCGCTGGGCGCCAACCGGATGAAGACCACGCTGCGGGTGGTGTTCCCGGCCGCGCTGTCCGGGATCGTCGCGGCGATCGTGCTCGGCATCTCCCGCGCGGTCGGCGAGACGATGATCATGGCCGTGGCGGCCGGAAACCGCGCGACGCTCACCTTCGACCCGCGCGAGGGCGCCCAGACCATGACCGGGTTCATCGCCCAGATCGCCAGCGGCGACGCCCCGCAGGGCAGCCCCGTCTACTACTCGCTGTTCGCCGTCGGCGGGTTGCTGTTCGCGATGACGCTCGTGATCAACCTGATCAGCATCCGGCTGGTCCGCAGGTATCGGCAGGCCTACTGATGACCGTCCAGGAATCCCCGCCGGCCACACCGCCGGCGCTGTCCTCCCGCCGGCGGGTCGACGTGACCTCGGCGGTGTTCGCCGCCGTGCTGTGGGCATGCCTGGCGATCGCGTGCGCCTTCCTGTTCTTCGTTCTCGCCGTCATCATCCAGCGCGGGCTGGCCCGGCTGGACGGGAACCTCCTCGGCGCGCAACCATCGAAGATCAACCCGGAGACCGCCGGCGTGCAGTCCGCCCTGTTCGGCACGCTGTGGGTGGTCGGGTTCACCGCGCTGATCGCGCTGCCGCTCGGCGTCGCCGCGGCGATCTACCTCGAGGAGTACGCCAATCCGCGGCGCTGGTGGAACCGCGCGATCGAGCTCAACATCCAGAACCTGGCCGCCGTCCCGGCCGTCATCTACGGCATCCTCACCCTCGGGTTCATCGTGCGCGGCCCGGTGTCGATGGGCTCGGTCGTGCTCGCCGGCGCGATCGCGCTCGCCCTGCTGATCCTCCCGGTCATCATCATCGCCACCCGCGAGGCGCTGCGCGCGGTCCCGCGTGAGATCCGGGACGGCTCGCTCGCGCTAGGCGCGACCGAGTGGCAGACCACCTGGCGGCAGGTGCTACCAAGCGCCGTACCCGGCATCGCGACCGGCTCGATCCTGGCGCTGTCCCGCGCGATCGGCGAGGCCGCGCCCCTGATCCTGGTCGGCGCCACCACCTTCGTGACGTTCAACCCCGACGGCGTGTTCTCCCGGTACACCGTGCTGCCGGTGCAGATCTACAACCTCGTGCCGCAGGACCGCGACGCGTTCCGCGACCTCGCCTACGCCGCCATTCTGCTGCTGATCATAATCCTGCTCGTCATGAACGGGCTCGCCATCTGGCTGCGCAACAGATTCCAGCGACGCTGGTGAGTTGGAGAGGACATACCCGATGACCCGAGCGGAGCACACACGCGTGACCGAAGACAACCCGAAGTCCGAAGTGGACGGACAGGGTGAGCAGCTGCTCGTGGAGATCGCGCATCACCGGGCACCCGCGGTCCCCAGCACCGAGCCGGACGGCGTGATCACCGTGAACGACCTCGGCGTCAGCTACGGCGTCTTCCTCGCCGTCAGCGGCGTGAACCTCGCCTTCGGCAGCAAGGAGATCACCGCGCTGATCGGCCCGTCCGGCTGCGGCAAGTCCACCGTGCTGCGTTGCCTGAACCGGATGAACGACCTCATCCCGACTGCCACGGTGCACGGCCGCATCGCCTACCACGGCACGGACATCCACCACCCCGCCGTCGACGTGATCGAGCTGCGCCGCCGCATCGGCATGGTGTTCCAGAAGCCCAACCCGTTCCCCAAGTCCATCTACGACAACGTCGCCTACGGCCCCCGCGTAACCGGCATGCCGGCCGGCAAGAGCCGCGGCAGCATGGACGACGCCGTGGAGCAGGCACTGCGCGCCGCCGCGCTGTGGGACGAGGTCAAGGACAAGCTCAGGCAGAACGCCTACGGCCTGTCCGGCGGCCAGCAGCAGCGGCTGTGCATCGCCCGCGCCATCGCCACCTCGCCGGAGGTGATCCTCATGGACGAGCCGTGCTCCGCGCTCGACCCGATCGCCACGGCCAAGATCGAGGACCTGATGAACGACCTGGCGACCAGGTTCACGATCATCATCGTCACCCACAACATGCAGCAGGCCGCCCGGATCTCCCAGCGGACCGCGTTCTTCACCGCCGAGGCCGACGAGCGGGGCAACCGCACCGGCCAGCTCGTCGAGTTCGACACCACCGAGCACATCTTCGCCAACCCCTCCGACCGGCGGACCGAGGCCTACATCACCGGCCGGTTCGGCTGAGCCCGCCATGTCGGGGTCGGTCACCGAAGGCTGGGAGTCGGACAACACCCAGTTCCACACGCGACACCGGGCCTGTGTCTCGGCCAGCACGCGGGTTCCCGACCGGCTCGCGGTACTGCTTGTCGAGCACGACAGCGACATCGCCCGGGAGCTCACCGACGCGTTCGTCGGGCAACCGGTCGAGGTACGGCAGTGCACGGACCCGGCCGTCGCGCTGCTGCAGGTCGGCCGCACGTGCCCGGACGTCGTGCTGCTCGGCCCCGCGTCGGGCAGGCTCGGCGCGGCGGACTTCCTCGCCATCATCCGCGAGCTCGACCACGAGCTGCCGATCATCGTCGGCGCCGGAGCCGGGGCCGGTGACCTCGCCGCCCAAGCGGCCGAGCTCGGCGCCACCGCGGTCGTGCGGCGCCCGTACCAGGCGCGCGAGTTGCTCGGGCTGCTCCGGTCGTTCGCGCCGCGACCCGACGCGGTCGAGCTGCGGCCCATGGTGATCGACCTCGGCCGGCTGCGAGTCGACGGCGCCGTGCCGCAGTTCTGGCTGGACGGACGCGTCGTGGCGCTCCCGCCACAGGAGTTCGTCCTGCTCCGCTACTTCGCCGAGCGGCTGGGTGCGGTGCTGACCCGCGCGGAGCTCAACCGCGCGGTCTGGGGCGACAAGCTGGGCGTGCGGAGCAACAGCCTCACCGTGCACATCATGCGGCTGCGCAAGCGCCTCGGCGACGAGGAGCACAACCCGAAGTGGGTCAAGGTGGTGCGAGGTCTCGGCTACCAGTTCACCGTGCCCCCAGCCGCCGACACAGCCACTGGTCCCGCCGGCGACCCGACCCGTACCGTGCCCGCTCAAGCCACGCCGAGCGAGCGTTCACCGGACGTTCATACTGGCTGAGCATCATGCCATCATGATCGGGGGAGCAGTCGGACACGAGCGTGGGAACGGGGTGGTAGCGCTGGCCACGCCGCCCAGCGAGGACAGCTCGCTACGCCCGGACGACATCACCGGCGCGGCGCCCCTGTTCAAGGCTCTGTCCGACCCCATCCGGGTGAGGCTGCTCGCGCTGGTTCGGCAGGCTCCGACCGGCGAGGCCTGCTTCTGCGACCTCGCCGACGAGTTCGACATGCCCCAGTCGTCGCTGTCGCACCACCTGAAGATCCTCGTCCAGGCGGGCCTGCTCGCCCGCGAGCGGCGCGGAACCTGGAGCTGGTACCGCGTCCGGCCCGAGCCCCTGGACCTCATGTCCGAACTGCTCCAGCCCGGCGGCCCGTTCCGGGACGACACCGCGCCCCGCCCCGACTGTGACTAGCCCCGAGACTAGCCCCGACCGCGACCAGCACGGTGCCCATCAGACCTTCGCACGGCTCGTCCACAAAGGAGCACGCATGCGCGGAACGAGCCGCAAGGTGTTCGCCGAGTTCCTGGGCAGCCTGCTGCTGGCGGCGCTGGTGATCGGCTCCGGTATCGCCGCGCAACGTCTCTCGCCCGACGACGTCGGCCTGCAACTCCTGGAGAACGCCGCGGCGACCGCCGTCGGCCTCTTCGCGCTCATCCTCGTGTTCGGCCCGGTCAGCGGCGGGCACTTCAACCCGGTGGTGTCGCTGGTGGACGCCGCGCTGGGCGGGATGTCGTGGCGAGAGGTGCTGGCCTACGTGCCGGCCCAGATCGCGGGGTGCGCCGCGGGCGCGGTCCTGGCCAACGTGATGTTCGAGCTCGATCCGGTCAGCATCAGCACCACCCAGCGGGCGAGCGTGGCACACGGGCTGGCCGAGGTCGTGGCGACCCTCGGGCTGGTCCTGGTGATCTTCGCGCTCGTGCGCACCGGTCGCGTCGAGCGGGCCCCGGCCGCGGTCGGCGCCTACATCGGCGCCGCCTACTGGTTCACCTCGTCGACCAGCTTCGCCAACCCCGCGATCACCATCGGCCGGATGTTCAGCGACACCTTCGCCGGCATCGCCCCGTCCTCGGCGCCGGCCTTCGTCCTCGCCCAGCTGGTCGGCGGCGCGGCGGCGATTCTCCTGCTGCGCGTGCTCTACCCGGACACCACCCCGACCCAGGCCGCCGACGCCGTGCTCCCGCACCCGGACCTCGACGACCCGGCGTCGCGCCCGGCCGCCGGTTGACCGGGACACGCCGATGACCTCAGCACCGCGGTAAGCCATCGTCCTGATCACCGGAATCCAGGCGGCGGGCAACCTCACCGAGCTGGTCCGGTTGATCCGCCGGCGCCCGCTGCTGGTCGTGGTGCTGGCCCACGGGCCGAGGCGGTCGCCGCCCGGGAGGCCGCGCGAGCGAGGAACCACTACGGCGACTGGACCCTCGGCCGGCTCGACGACGGCCTGCGGAACGACACGCCCCGCCTCTGGCTCTGGCTCTGGCTCGACACGTCCCACCAGACCCCGGAGCAAACGGTGGACGAGATCCTCGACCGCGCATGGACCGACGCCCGCATCCCCAGATCGTCAGCTGACGAGCGCGAAGGCGCGGCGGTTGTTGCGCACTCCCCACTGTTGGAAGTACTCGTCCTTCTTCGCCCGGACCGTGGTCCCTCGCTGCCATGCCTCCAGTGCCTCGAGCGTGGCGAACTCGTAGATGACGAGGTACGGCTGGTCGGGGTCGGCCGGGCGGAAGCGGTGGCCGGCTCGCACCCCGTCGGCGATCGCGACCACGCCCGGTAGGTGGACGGTGTCGTACCAGGTGTTCCACTCGTCCTCCGCGCCCGGTGGGACCGGCAGCAGGACGTGCAGCAGGCCAGCGGGTGACGGCGCCGGGGAACCCACGACACGGCATCGCCGGAAGCGCCGGACCACCGCGTCATCGCCGGCCTGCCGCGCCTCGCTCGGGTCGAGGGTCAGGTAGTCGAACCGCGGGTCGCCGTCGAGGCGCCGGTAGGTGAGCGCCGGGCCCGTCGGCCGACCGGTGGACTCGACCGTGATCATGCGAGGCCACATGGCGCTCAGAGCACCGTGCCCGGTTCCAGGGCGATCGGCTCCGGGCTCGCGTCGAGTCGGACGACGACCGTGGCCGTCCCGGTGGCCACCCCGTCGTCGAGCTGGTTGACCGCGGTCAGGTCGAGGTCGACCAAGCCGTAGTCGCCTGCCTTGCGCAGCCCTCGCACCGTTCCCCCGATCCACAGGGTGTCGCCGAAGATGTCCGGCCGGCGCAGCCGGACCGACAGCGTGTGCAACAGGGCGGAGTCACCCATCCAGTTCGTCACCGCGTGGGCGAACCAGCCGCACCGCTGAGGACCGTTGTCGTAGGCGCCCGGCATCCCGATCTCCTTGGCCACGGAGGGGTTCTGGTGGCCGAGGCTGGGCAGGACCGTCTCGGCGAAGTAGCTCGGGTCGTAGTTGCTCGGCAGCCGGAGTGGCTCGTTCTCGGCGAAGTCGCGGTACTTCCACGCCAGTTCGCACGCCTTGTACCCGGGCGAGCCGATGCAGCCGGCGTAGTAGGCGGTCATCGTGATCTGGTCGATGGGGCCCTTGACCACCGCGGGCACCTCGGCTCCGACGCGCAGCGAAGCGAAGTCCAGCGGAGTGGCACCGCGGCGGAACTCGTGGCACGCGTCGAAGCGGATCCGCTCGATCTCCTCGGCGGTGTAGCGGTACTCGGCCCGAGGCTCGTAGGCGAGGCCGTCCTTTGCTCCCCTGCGAGGTACGCGGAACGTGCTGGCGAGGGCCCGGGCGACCGGCACGCCGTCCACCAGGTAGCTGGTGTCCGCGGTCTGGATGACCATGTCCCGTGCCCGGGAACCGGACAGGCGCCGCGCCGGGCCGAAGTGTCCGACCGGGACGATCGCCTCGCCGCGCCGGACGCTTCGGTAGAACGTCCACTCGGTACCGGCGTAGATCGGTTGAACGCCGGGCAGGCCGGCGCCGATCGCCCCGTCGAAGACCGAGTAGAGGAACGTCGGGGGCGCGATGTTCGTCCCGAACGGACTCCGTGCCCCGTGGTCGGGATCGGAGAACAACGGGTTGTCGTCGCCGATCCCGTGGGCGTAGTGGCGGAGCACATCGATCGACGCCTCGGTGTTGTACGGCTCGATGCGGAGGGGCCGGCCGTCCAGCGCGTACACCTCGGCGAAGTTCTCGTCGGTGATGTCCGGTGCGTAGTCGAGTGCTGTCATGCGATCGCGTCCTTGTTCTGTGCCGGGGCCGGGGTCAGGGGCGGGCCAACGCGTCCACGACGACGACGCCCGACTCGCCGACGATCGTGGGGTTGATCTCGAGAAAGGACAGCTCGGTGTCGACCGCGTGCAGTGCGGTGGAGACGAGCTCGTTCAGTGCCTCGACGTCGTACACGGGTCCGCCGCGGTAGCCGTCGAGGAGCTCGCCGATGGTGGAGTGGCGCAGCACGGCGAGCCGGCGTCGCGCATCCCACCCACCCCACAGCGCGGCCTGGCCGACGAGGTGCTCGGCGAGCACACCGCCGGGCCGGACCAGGGCGACCGGCCCGAACTCCGGGTCGCGGATGGCGGACACCATGAGCTCGAACCCGCCAGGCGCCCACCGCTGGGCCACGACGGCGTCGCCGTGGGCGTCGCACACGGCCCGGATCGCGGCGAAAGCCTCACCCAGCGCTGCGGAATCCCGAACGACGCGAACCGCGCCGAGCTCGCTGCGGTGCTCGATCGTGCGGCCAGCGGCCTTCATCACGAGCGGGAAGCCGAGGTCGTCCCCGGCCAGCCGGGCCGCGTGCTCGTCGGCGACGAGCCGCCAGCTCGCGAGCGGGAAGTCCGCCGGCATGCGGGCCGCGACCCATTCCAGGCCGTGCGCGTGCCCGTCCGGTTCCACGGACGTGGCGGGGACCGCGCCGGGCCGCAGCGACAGCGCGTCGACGGCACGCTCGACGGTCGGCAGGTAGGCCACGCCGGCCGCGGCCAGCGTGGCGGCCGCCGGCTCACCGACGGGGTCAGCCTCGGACAGTGAGGTCAGCACGACCGGCACCTTGGCATCACCGTCGGCGAGCCGGCTCGCGAGGATCGCACGGTCGTGTGCGAGGCCGGACTCGATGGCGACCACGAGGTCGCTGATCTCCGGCACGGCGTAGGAGTCGATGGTGTCGACGAACACGCCGGTCTCGTCGAGGAACGGCACGTCGACGGGGTTCGTCGGCGCCAGCCGCGGATCGAGCCGGCCGGCGAGCAGGCCCGTGTCCGACGAGTCCACTGTGGCCAGTTGGAGCTGGGGATGCTGGTTGATCCGGTCCGCGGCGATGACCGCCGCGGCGCCCGACACGGACACGACGCAGACCCGCGGAGTGGTGTACAGGGGCAGCTGGCGGCGAATGTCGTTGACCGCCAACGCGTCCGCGAGGGCGCCGAGGTCGGGTACCTCGTAGGCGCCGATCTCGGCGAGGATGGCCCGGGCCACCTGTGCGGATCCGACCACCCGTCCGGTGTGCCCGGCCGCGGCCTGCCGCCCGGCGGTGCTGTTGGCCGCCTTCAGCACGAACAGCTGCTTGCCCGTGTCCCGCAACGCGTTCTCCAGCGCGGGCAACCAGCGCCGGTCGGTGATGCCCTCCAGGAAGAGCCCGACCGCGTCGATGTCGGGCTGGCCGAGCAGTCCGGTCACCAGCTCCAGCGCGCCGACGTCCGCCTCGTTGCCGGTACTGATCCACTGGCTGATGCCGACGTGGCGGTGCATCAGGGTCTGCAGCAGGCTGTTGCCGAGCGCTCCGCTCTGGGTGACCAGGCCGACCCGGCCGGGCTGTGGCGCCGCGTCCAGCAGGACGCTGGAGAAGGTGAGGTAGGCGGCGGTGCGCACGGCGAGCGTGCCGACGCAGTTCGGGCCGATGACCCGCGTGCGGGCCGGGTCGACGGCCTCGTCGAGCCGGCGGCGGTTGTCTCCCGTATGGACTTCGAACCCGCTGCTGATGACGACGGCGGCGGCGACGCCGGCCGCGGCCGCGTCCTCGAGGGCGGCCGGCACGAGCGAGGCGGGCAGCACGATCATCGCGACGTCCACCGAACCGTGGGGCAGCTCCGTGAGGCTGCGGACCGCGGGGACGCCACCGACCTCGGCCCGCCGGGAGCTGACCGGGACGACCCGGCCGCGAAAGCCATGACGCCTGAGGTAGGAGATGGGGCGCGCCGCGGGCTTTCGGGAGTCATCTGACGCGCCCACCACGGCGACGCAACTCGGGGCGGCCAGCAGGCGCACCAGGTCCGCACCGTTGATCGACATCGAGAAACCTGCTTTCGCGGTGATCGGCCCGCCGTGCGGCACGCTCAGAACGTCGGCGGCGTGATGATCCAGATGGCGACGAGGTCGCCGTCGCCGATGCTCTCCCAACGGTGCGGCAGCTTGCTGGGGAAGTAGATGGCGTCGCGTGGCTCCAGGACCCATTCGCGCTCGGCCACCCAGAACCGCATGCGGCCGGAGATGACCACGCCGCACTCCTCCCCCTCGTGCTGGTGCGGATGTCCGCCGCTGCCCCGGCCGGGCGGTGCCTCGACCCAGATGATCTCCATCTGCCGTTGGAGATCGGGCGAGAGGAGCTCGTTGGCGATGCCCGAGCCCGGGTACACCACCCGGCGCCGGTTGCCACCCCGCAGGACGGCGACCCCGTCGGCGTCGTCCTCGTGTTCGGCGGAGCCGCCGTCGAGCAGCGAGCCGATGGTGAAGCCGAGCGCCTCGGACAGGGCCTTGAGGCTCGACAGGGTCGGGTTGGCCACGCCGCGCTCGACCTGGCTCACGTAGCTCACCGAGACGTTCGCCCGCTCGGCCAGCTGCGCCAGGGTCATCTTCTGCGCTTGCCGGCGCTTCCTGATCACCTCGCCGAGCTCGTTCGCGTCCAGGGTCGACCTCCTCGGTTCGTTGTACTCTCAGTGCAAGAATACTGTCCGTCTCCGAACCGTCAAGACTCCGGTGGCGAAAAAATGCCTCTCTGCCAATGATTCGGAGTACATCCGCCCACATCGGACTATTGACTGCGTGGCCACGCGTAGGTCAGTCTGTCCACTGTCAGTGTAGACGCGCTGGTGTACACGCCGGCGAAAGGACGACGCGATCATGGCTGATGGCGCCTCCCCGTACCCCACGTTGTTCAGTCCGCAGCGGATTGGCAGCAGGACGGCGCGGAACCGGGTCTGGATGACCGGTCACAGCACACATCTGGTGGAGAACGACAACTTCTCCGAACGACACATCGACTACTACCGGGAGCGGGCGAAGGGCGGCGTCGGCGTCATCACCACCGAGGCGCTCGCGGTCCACCCCACGACCCAGCCCTACGACGGCGCGCGGGTGGTCGCCTACGACCCCGCGATCGTGCCGAACTACCGGCGTCTGGCCGACGCGCTGCACGAGTACGACACCCTGGTGTTCGCGCAGCTCTGGCACCGCGGCCGGCAGACGCACGGGCTGATCAGCCGCCGCCCGGTGTGGGCGCCGTCCGCGGTGCCGTGCGCGCTCAACCGCGAGATGCCGCACGCCATGACCGTCGCCGAGATCGACGAGATGGTCGAGCACTACGTGCTCTCCGCCGAGCACGCGGTCGCCGGCGGCCTGGACGGCGTCGAGATCCACGGCGTGACCCACGGGTACCTGCTCGGCCAGTTCCTGTCCCCGGCGACCAACCACCGCGACGACGAATACGGCGGCTCGTTCGAGAACCGGACCCGCATCGTCCGCCGGATCATGGACGGCATCAAGGAGGTGGTGCCGGCCGACTTCGTCGTGGGGATGCGGATCAGCGGTGACGAGGGCCTCGAGCACGGTCTCGGCACCGCGGAGTGGGTCACGATCGCCCGGGCCTTCGCCGACACCGGCCAGCTGGACTACCTCTCCGTCACCCAGGGCACCTACCTGAACCGGATGAAGATGTACGCGGCCACCCCGACCGCACCGGGTTACCAGCTCGCCGCCACCGCCGAGATCAAGCGGGCCGTGCCGGAGCTGCCGGTCGGCGCCGTCGGCCGGATCCTCACACCGGAGATGGGCGAGCACATCTTGACCTCGGGAACCGCCGACATGGTGTGCATGGCGCGCCAGCTCATCGCCGATCCGGAGTGGGCCAACAAGGCGGCCGCCGGCCGCGGCGAGGACATCAGGCCGTGCGTCGGCGCGAACTGGTGCCTCGCCTCGGTCATGCGGACCAAGCTCGCCTGCATCCACAACCCGGCGGTCGGGCGTGAGCGTGAGCTCGGCGCCGGCACCGTCGTGCCGGTCGCCACGCCGAGGCGAGTGGCCGTGGTCGGCGCGGGGCCCGCGGGCCTGCGGGCGGCCGTGACCGCGGCACAACGAGGTCACGAGGTCACCGTCTTCGAGCGGGAGGCCGAGCCCGGGGGACAGGTCGCGTTGCTGCGCGAGGTGCACGGGGTGCGTGAGTACGTGGGCATCGTCGACTGGCTGGTCGACCAGGCCGCCAAGGCCGGTGCCGTGCTCCGGCTCGGCGTCGAGGCCACCGAGGAGTCGCTGCGCGGGTACGACAGCGTCGTCGTGGCGACGGGATCGGAGCCGATCAGGACCGGTTGGAGCTCGCTGCACCCGTACGCGTGGACGCCGAGTCATCCGGTCGTCAAGGGCGCCGACCAGGAGAACGTGCACGCCGTCGTGGATGTGCTGCGCGGGGCGCCCGTGCTGCGCAGCGTCCTGGTCTTCGACGACACCGGTGGGCGTGCACCCCTGGTCGCGGCCGAGTACCTCGTGTCCCACGGACACCAGGTTCAGGTGGTGACCCGCCTGTCGGCGATCGGCCCGGACCTCACCGAGACCCGCGACCAGTCCAGTGTGTACACCCGGCTGCGGCGGGCCGGAGTGACGTTCAGGCCGAACGTGGAGATCGCCGCGATCGACGGCGACGTGGTGACGTTGCGGGACATCCACACCGACGAGCTGTCCGCCGTGGAGCCGGTGGACACGGTTGTGCTGTCGACGGGACACCGCGCCAGCGACTTGTTGCTGCGCACGCTCACCGCCGGCGGCGACCGGCGAATCCTCGCCGCGGGCGACTGCGTCGCCCCACGCCGCGTCTTCAACGCGATCTGGGAGGGCGAGCACGCCGGCCGCGACTGCTGATCGACTTCACTCACAGTTCAATCATGTCGGGCGCGACATCCGATCGTGCCGCGATCGATTCCCGTTGTTCTGCAGCTACTTACGCATCGACATACCGTCCACAGTGAACCTTGACACTCGAAGATTCGAATGCCACTGTGTATCCACAGTTCAATTCGTGCCCGATGCTCCAGTCGCTGTTCGGCCCAGGAGGACCTATGAGACGTCGTCGCCTGACGGCCGCCGCGAGTGCGCTGCTGGTGCTGGCAGCACTCGGCGGGTGCGCGGCGCCGAAGGAGATCGCCGCCGAGGGCGAGGACGGCAGGATCTCGATCGACTATGTCCAGTCCACCGACTCCCTTGCCTACGTCCCGATCTACATCGCGATCAACATGGGTTACTTCGAGGAGGAGGGCGTCGACTTCAACCGTGTCCCCAACGCCGGTACGTCGGCCCAGACCGCCCAGGCGGTCGTCACCGGGCAAGGGCAGGTCGCCGCGACGGGCAGCACCGGGGTGTACGGCGTGGTCGCGCAGGAGCGCGACGTGACCAGCATCGCCACGATCGTCAAGAAGTCGCTGCTGGAGCTCACTCTGGGCAAGGCGGCCGTGGATCGGTTGCGCGCCAAGGGAATCACTCCCGAATCGCCGGTCGAGGACCGGGTACGAGCGTTGCGCGGCCTCACGATCGGCGCCCAGCCCGAGGGCTCCTTCGCCCGCGTACAGCTGGAGGCCACCCTCCGCGAGTTCGGGCTCGCCGCGAGCGACGTGCGCCTGGTGGCCATCTCCGAGCCGAACGCGCTCGTGCCCGCGATGCGCGAGGGGCAGATCGACGGGTTCGCGTTCTCCCTGCCGACGACGAGGGTTCCGGTCGTGGACGGCGAGGGGAGCCTGTGGGTCAGCTACCCACGCGGTGACGTACCGTCGGTCTCGGACACCTACTACATCGACCTGCTCACGTCGCGGCTGGCCCTGGACGCCAACCGGGAGCCGCTCCTGCGCTTCCTGCGCGCGGTGTGGCGTGCCTACGACCTGCTGGAGAACGACCCGGAGGCGGCGAAGGCGGCGGTGCGCAAGTCCTTCCCGGACCTCGGCGACGAGTTGTTCGACGTGTCCTACGGCGCGACCGCTGCCGCGCTGACCGGTGGGATGGTCCCCGAACAGGAGCCGTTCGAGCGGACCGCCGCGCTGTGGGAGTCCAGTTTGGACAAGCCGGCGAACCTGACCTTCGACGACGTCTACAGTCCCGAGCTCGTCAGGGAGTCGGAGCCACGATGAGCCTCACGCAGCACTCGAACCGGGCCGGCGGATCCACGGATCACGGCGCCGACATCGTGTTCGACGGCATCGGCAAGGTGTTCGTCACCCCGGAGCTGAAGGCGTTCACCGCGGTCGACGGCGTGGACCTGAGCGTCGAGCCGGGCAGCTTCGTGTCGATCATCGGACCGAGCGGATGCGGCAAGTCGACCCTGCTCAACATGGTGGCGGGCCTCATGGAGCCGACGAGTGGCGAGGTGCGCTATCGGGGAGTGCCGGTCACCTCGGTGAACACCGACGTCGGCTACATGACCCAGAAGGACAACCTGCTGCCGTGGCGGACGGTCACCGCGAACGTGCGCATCCCGCTGGAGATCAGCGGCTCGCACAGCCGGTCGACCCAGCGTGCGATGGTGCGCGACGTGCTGGAGCGGGTCGGGCTCGCCGGGTTCGAGGACCGGTACCCGGCGGAGCTCTCCGGCGGCATGCGCAAGCGGGTGGCGCTCGCCCGAAGCCTCGTCTACAACCCGAACACGCTGCTGATGGACGAGCCGTTCGGCGCGCTCGACGCCCAACTGCGCGTCTCGCTGCAGGCACAGCTGCTCGCGTTGTGGGAACGCGACCACAAGACCGTCCTGTTCGTCACGCACGACATCGAGGAGGCGATCCTGCTCGCCGACCGGGTCGTCGTGTTCGGCACGAATCCGGGGCATGTCAAGCACGTCGAGCAGATCACCCTGGATCGCCCGCGTGAGCTGACAAAGGCACGAACCTCACCCGAGACCGTCGAGATCATGGACCGGCTGGCCGCGCTGATCGAGCCCGCGCCGGTCGAGTCGGGTGAGTCCGTACCGGAGGGACAGGTCGAATGAGCATGACCGAGCACCGCGAGGCGTCCCCTTCGACCCGGTCGGCCACAAAGGACACCATGGTCGATCCCGCGTGGATCGCGGGCCTGAAACGGCGGCGGCGCAACGACAAGATCAAGCTGCACGCCGGTCGGGCCGCGATGCTCCTGGCGATCCTGTGCTTCTGGCAGTTCCTCGTCGGCAACCCGAGGACCGAACCGTGGACCCTGCTTGACGAGTACTACGTCAGCAAGCCCTCGCAGATGTGGCGGGCGCTGCTGAACTGGATCGACCAGGGCGTCCTGCTGCCCAACATCGGCGTCACCCTCCAGGAGACGCTCCTGGGCTTCCTGATCGGCGCGATCCTCGGCGGGACCGTCGGTTTCGTCGTCGGCACGATGACCTACCTGGGAAACCTGCTCAGCCCGTTCATCAGCGCGCTCTACGCGGTTCCCCGCCTCGCGCTCGTGCCGCTGTTCATGCTGTGGTTCGGGCTCGGGCTCGGCTCGAAGGTCGCGTTCGTCGCGATGCTGGTGTTCTTCCTCGTCTTCTACAACACCTACTCCGGCGCCAAGGACGTCGATTCCGACCTGCTCGACACGATCCGCGTGCTCGGTGCCCGCCGCCGGCACCTGCACCTCAAGGTGATCCTGCCCTCGGCACTCACCTGGGTGTTCGCCGGACTGCGGATCTCGGTGCCCTACGCACTGGTGGGTGCCGTCACCGCGGAGATGATCTCCTCCAACAGAGGGTTGGGGTACCTGCTCATCCGAGCGTCCGGCCAGTTCGACACCGCGGGGGTGTTCGCGTCGATCGTCGTGATGATGTGCGTCGCGCTCGCGCTCAACGGTCTCGTCGTGCTGCTCGAACACTACCTCCTGCGCTGGAAGAAGCGCGGCCGATAGCGCCACACCGCCGAGAACCGAGGATCACCGATGCTCCGTAAGACAGCACTGCTGTGCCTTGGCACGCTCGTCGCGTGCCTGACCGCCTGCGGCGATGCCGAACCGGCCGCCGGCGACGGCCCCGTCCGCCTGGTCGTCGCGCAGGGGTCGACCAACTTCACCTACTCGTCGATCTACGTCGCGCAGGGGAAGGGCTTCTTCGCCGACGAGGGCCTGGAGATCGACCTGCAGACCATCGGCGGCGCGCCGACGATCCTGAACGGCGTGTTCGGCGGCAACATCGACATCGGCCTGCCGGGTACGTCCGGCGCCGTCACGGCCGCCGGCCAGGGCCGGCCGGTCAAGATCATCGGCAACCTGAGCGTCGGCGCCTCGACGTCGATCGTGTTCGGCTCCGATTTCGCGCGTGCCAAGGGAATCACCGAGTCCTCCTCGGACGAGGACAAGATCGAGGCGCTCGCGGACGCGCGCATCGCGTCGTCGATCGCGGGCTCCACGACCACGAGCATGCTGACGTACTTCCTCAAGTCGCGCGGCGTCGACCCCAGCGGGCCGCAGATCCTGCCGTTCAACGACCAGGGCGCGCTGCTCGCCGCGGTGCGCAGCGGCAGCGCGGACGCGCTGTGCTTCGGACCGTCGGTCGCCCAGAAGGCCGTCGCGGACGGGTTCGCCGTGCCGGGTCTGTCCTTGGCCAAGGCCCCGGAGCTGGCGGACGTCTCCTGGACCTCGATCGTCGTCTCCAGCTCCTGGCTCGAGGAGAACGCCGAGACGGCACGCAAGTTCGTCCGCGCGGTGTCGCGGGCGCTGGAGCTGATCAGCGAACGGCCCGACGAGGCGAAGCCCCTCGTCCGCGAGGAGCTGCCGGACCTCACCGATCCGGTGTTCGACGGCGCCTGGGCCGAGGAGCTCGCCACGTTGCCGGCCACGCCGGAGGTGCGCGAGAAGAACATCAGCTCGCTGGTTCCCGTGCTGAACGAGACCGACAGCCTGCCCGACCCGCCCCGGTTCGAGGACCTGGTCTCCAACGACTACCTGCCCTGACCGCGTCCGTGAAGGAGATTGGCGTGCGCACACCCTCCCGCGAGGAGATCATGCGGCAGATCGACGAGCGCCGGAACTGGGGCCGGTGGGGGCCGGACGACCAGGTCGGCGCGGTCAACCTGGTGGTGCCGGACAAGGTCCGCCAGGCCGCGGCGCTGGTCACGTCGGGCGAGCGGATCTCGCTGAGCCGCCCGCTGCCGGTGACCCCGGCACCGAACAACGTCCGGCCGGTCGGCCACTTCATGGAGCGGCGGCCCAGGGGCCGGCACGCCGGTGCCGGTGTCGCGGCGGACGTCCTGTTCGCCACCGTCCACGGCGCCGGCATGACCCACCTCGACGCCCTGTGCCACACGTGGGGCCCCGACGGCATGTGGAACGGGCGCGACCCGGACGAGATGATCGAGATGAGCGGCGTGCGCTGGGGTGGGATCGAGCACTGGCGCGACGGCATCGTGACGAAGGGCGTCCTGGTCGACGTGCCCGGCCATCGCGGCGCCGAGTACGTGTCCTATGAGGAGCCGGTCGGCGGCGACGAGCTCGTCGAGATCGTCGAGAAGCAGGGTTGCGCGGTGGAGCCCGGCGACGCCCTGGTCGTCTACTGCGGCCGTGACCGGTGGGAGCGCGAGCACTCGCCATGGGGCTCGCGCGCACCCGCGGACATGGGCCGCCCGGCCACCGGCACCGAGCAGCGGCCGGGGCTGCACGCCTCGTGCCTGCGGGCGCTGCGAGACTGGGACGTCGCGATGCTGGTGTGGGACATGCTCGACTACGGGCCCAACGGCTACGACATCCCGTGGTCGGTGCACGCCGCCATCCACTCCTACGGCGTCGCGCTGGTCGACAACGCACTGCTCGAGCCGCTCGCCGACGCCTGCCGCGCGGCCGGCCGGCACGAGTTCATGCTGACCGTCGCACCCCTGGTCGTGGTCGGCGGAACCGGGTCGCCGGTCAACCCCATCGCCGTACTGTGACCGGCGATCGGGTTGGCTGGATCGACCCGCGGCCGGCGAAGCCGTCCCTACCTCGACCGGCGGCCCGGCGCGCGAACGGCCGGCGGAGAGTTCTGGTCTTCGACAACGGAAAGCTGTCCCCGCCGTACACCCACTGGACCGCGCTGCGCGCCCCGCTGACCGGCGGCCTCGCGGCGCCGCGCGACGAGGTCGAGATCGTGACCGACACCGTCGACCTGCTCGAGCCCACCGCCGGCGACCCCTGCGACATCGTCGACCACTGGCGCCGGCAAGGCGTGTCCGACGCCGTGCTCCTGCTGTGCGACGTCGGCGTCACGCAGCCGACCATCGCGCTCGCGGCCGCGGCCGAGCGGGCCGGCATCCCGACCGTGTCGATCGGCATCACCCAGGCCGCGGACCTGATGGCGAGCCTCGCCGCGGCGAGGTGCCCCGGCATGCCGGTCGTGCCCCTGCCGGTAAGCCGGCTCGACGCCCCGGCCGTGCTCGCCGACGCGATGACCGCGCACCTGCCGGCCGTGCTGCGCGGGCTCACCGCCGATCCCGCCACGCTCGTCGCCGAGTTCGCCGACGCCTATCCCGCGACCCGGACGCTGTGGCGGGACACGGAGATCCGGCACGACGACGTGGACGGGTTCGCCGCGGCGAGCCGGTGCGGCGACGGGCTTCCCCTTCGCGGCGCCCGTCCCGCCGCGGTGGCATGCGTTCTCGACCGGCTCGACCGGGACGGGGACGACGTGCTCATCCCCGCGCTCGAGCCGAGCCGGATCGCGCTCACCGCGCGCGACGCGGTGGTCGCCGCCGAGATGGCCGGTGCCACCCCGGCGGCCACCCGGCTCGTCATCGCCGCGCTGGAGGCGATGGCGGCACCGGCGTACAACCTGTCGCTCGGCGCGATCACCTCGCATCCGAGCGGTCACCTGCTCGTGTTCAGCGGACCTCTGGCCCGTGCCGCCGGCCTGGAGTCGGGCAGGGGCTGCCTCGGCCCGGGCGCGCGTGCCAACCTCGCGGTGGGCCGAGCGGTCAACCTCGCACTGCGGAACGTGAGCCGCGCCGTGACCGGCCTCGGCGCGCTGACCGCGTTCGGCTCGTCCGCCCAGCTCTCCTACTGCCTCGCCGACCGCGCGGACGGGCCCCTGCCGCCCCTCAACGTCACGGCGACCGGCGATCGGGACGCGTCGGTCGTGCTCGTGCACAAGTGCGAGGCGCCACGCAACGTGCTCGACCACATGTCGGCCACCCCGGATGCCCTGCTGTCCTCGATCGCCGCCGTCAGCGCGACGCCGGCGAGCAACAACGCCTACCTGCCGAGCGATCTCGTCGTACTGCTCAACCCCGAGCACGCCGAGATCCTGCGCAGGGCCGGATGGTCCCGTGTGGACGGTCAGCGGCGCCTGTGGTCACTCGCCCGCAACCGGCGGACGGACCTGCTCGGCCGCAACGCGAAACCACAGTGGCCGCCCGAGTGGTCCGGATGGGACACCATCCCGGTCACCCCGAGCGCGGAGCGGATCCACCTCGTGGTCGCCGGTGGTTCCGGTCCACAGTCGATGGTCGCGCTCCCGTGGGGGTACGCGAGGGCCGTGCTCGACACGATCACTTGACTCGCTGTTCTGGCAGTGCAATCGTTCTGTTCACGGTGTAACAACCGAGGTAGGAGAGGTAGCGGATGCCGGAGAACTCGTACCCTCGACTGCTGAGCCCGGTGCGGCTGCGGGGCCTGGAGGTCCGCAACCGCATGGTGATGACGGCGCATCGCAAGGGCCTGGACATGCCGCGTTCACCCGGTCCCCGGGAGATCGCGTACCTCGCGGCGCGGGCGGCCGGTGGCACCGCGCTCATGATCACCGAGGCGAGCCCGGTGCACCCGACCAGCTTTCCGCACGGCGACATGACGACCCCCTACTCGGGCGAGTCGATCGAGCTCTACCGCGCGGCCGCGCAGGCCGTGCACGAGCAGGGTGCGGCCATCTTCGGCCAGGTGTACCACTGTGGCGCCGAGGCTACCAACGGCGTCTACTCCGAACGTCCACTGTGGGCACCGTCGGAGCTGCGCGGTCTCGGCTCGGAGGAGGTCGCACACGCGATGACCCTCGGCGAGGTCGACGAGTTGGTCACCGCGTTCGCCCAGGGTGCCGCCAACTTCGTCGCGGCGGGCTTCGACGGCGTGGAGATCCATGGCGGTCACGGGTACCTGATCGAGCAGTTCCTCTCGCCGCTGACCAACCACCGCACCGACCGCCACGGCGGATCCCTGGTGAACCGGATGCGGTTCGCCCGCGAGGTGATAGAGGCGGTCCGCTCCGCGGTCGGCCCCGACGTGCCGGTCGGCCTGCGGGTCAGCGCCGACGAACGCCTGCCACGCGGGCTGGGGGTGTCCGACATGGTGCGGATCTGTGCCGCACTCACGTCCTCCGGCGAGGTGGACTACCTGTCGGTGTCCAACGGCACTCACGAGTCCTATGCCGGGCTGGTGCCCAACGCGGCGGCCGACTTCGGCGAGTACGCGCGGTACGCCGGTGCGATCAAACCGCACGTCCCGGTCCCGGTCCTGGCCGTCGGCCGCCTGCACACCCCCGCCGCCGCGGAGCGCGTGCTCGCCGATGGGCACGCCGACCTGGTCGGGATGCTGCGCGCGCTGATCGCCGACCCCGAGTTGCCCAACAAGGTCGCCGCGGGGGAGGAGGAGACGATCCGGCCGTGCATCGCGGTGAACTACTGCCTGCGGCGGGTGCATCTCAGTGCCGAGATCCGCTGCGCGGTCAACCCCGCCACCGGTCTTGAGTCGGTCGAGCGCCCCCCGGCGGATCCGTCGCGGGTCGCCGTCGTCGGTGCCGGCCCGGCCGGATTGGAGGCCGCGTGCGTGGCCGCCGAACGAGGCCATTCCGTTGTCCTGTACGAGAAGTCGGACCGGCTGGGTGGCATGTTCGCGACCGCGGGCGCGTTCCCGAACAAGATCGGCTCGGCGCGGCTGCTCGATCACTACCGCACGCGGTTGGACCGACTGGGGGTCGACGTACGCCTCGGTACGGCGGTGCACGACGTCACCGAGCTTGGCTCGGTGGACGCCGTTGTCGTCGCCACCGGGGCGGCGTCGCTGCGCTCACCGTGGCCCGACCGGCACGAGCGGCACGGCGAACCGTGGCCACACCCCTTGGCGTTCCGCGACGACTGGTCGGCGCTGCTGGCGCAACCGTTGCGAGGCAAGCGAATCGTGCTGGTCGAGTCCGAGATGGTCGACTACGTGGCCGCGACCCTCATCGGCTACCTCGTCGACAGCGGCGCAGACCTGACCGTGGTCACCGCCGCCGACCGCGTGGGCGCCGGGCTCGACCGGCCGAGCGCGGACGCCGTGCACCGAGCCCTGGCACGGGCCGATGCGCCGGCCTACACCGGTAGCCGGCTGGAGGCGACCGGCGAGAGCCTCGAGGTCCACAGCGGACCGCTTCGGCGGGTGTTCCCGTTGGACGGTGTCGAGCAGGTCCTGATCACCGGGCCACGCCGTTCGGCCGTGCCCGCGGGCCTTTCACCCGACGGTGGCGGCGGCACCCTGGTGCGGCTCGCCGGTGACTGCCTGGCACCGCGCGGCCTCCCGCAGGCGATCAAGGACGGACACGACCGCGCGGTCCGGATCGGTGTCCGCTCACCATTGGCACACGTCTGAGGAGGGACGTATGGCGACTCAACTGATCCCGATCGACTGCGGGCACATCACCGAGGTCGAGCGATCCGGCCAGCAGTACTTCACCGGGTTCGGCGAGAAGATCCACGCACAGGTGATCATGTGGCTGGTCAAGGGTGACGACACGACGATCGTCATCGACACGGGGCCCGGAACGCCGGAGATGGTCCGCGAGCGACACGGCCGCGAGCTGGTGCAGAGCCCGGAGCAGAACCCGTTGCGGGGGCTGGAGAAGCACGGCGTGGCGCCGGACGACGTCGACGTCGTCGTGCAGACCCACCTGCACTGGGACCACTGCCTCGGGCTGGACCAGGACCTGTTCCCGAACGCCGAGATCTACCTCCAGCGCGCCGAGCTGGCCTACGCCGCGGCGCCGTACCCCGTGCACCAGCGGCTGTTCGACGTCGGCGTGCTCAAGCGGTTGCTGCCCTCCTACGCCCGGGACATCCCCAACATCCGGATCATCGACGGCGACTACCGGATCTCCCGCGACTGCGAGCTGCTGCTGACCCCCGGACACACACCCGGCACCCAGGCGACGATCGTCCGCACGGACACGACGACCTACGCCTTCGCCTCCGACACGGTCACCTACGGCTCCTCCTGGCGTGGCCCCACGTGTGAGGACTGGATCCCACCCGGCATCCACACCAACCTCGACGAGTACTACGAAAGCCTCGCCCGGCTGGCCCGGGTCGCCGACGTGGTCGTGCCGTCCCACGACGACGCCTGGCTCGATCGGACCCTCGAGTGACGTTCCCGGGTTTGTGGCATGCTGATCACCCAGGTGAGCGGGGTAGGGGGGGCATGGGACGGTGGACGCGGAGGCGGCTGCTGATACTGGCCGCCGTGGCGGTGGTCGGCGCGGCGGTGGGCGGATACGTCGTGTTCGGAGTGGACCGTTACGACGAGGAGGTCGCCGGACCGGCCGGGGACTATCCACCGGCGGTGGGTGACTCGCCGCCGGCCGATCCGTCCACAGTGGTCAGCCGCGCGGGAAGCCCCGTGATCCTGGACGGGCTGCGCATCGAGCGCGGCGACGGGATCACCGCCTACGACCTACGCAGCGGCGCGGAGTTCTGGGCCTACCGGCGGGACGGGCGCGAGGCCCGCCGCGTCGCGGCGGCCGGCGGCGCGGTGTACGTGCGCTGGGACGACGGGCTCCTGGTCCGGTTCGACCCGCGGGCGGCGGAGGCGCGCTGGCACGCCGACACGGGCGGCGACGAGTACGCGGAGCTGGTCACGGTCGGCACCACGGTGGCGGTGCTGACGGACTCCGGAGTGACCGCCTACCACGCCGAGGATGGTGACGAGGCCTGGTCGGCGCCGCTGCGGCAGGGCTGCACCACGCGGGGTGAGGCACTGGCCGCCGGCGACGTGCTCGTCCTGGGCCTGCTGTGCCGGGAGGGTGGCTTCGGCGCGCAGCTGCTGGGCCCGGACGGTACGGACCGGTGGATCGGCGTGGAGAAGGGCACGCGGGTGATCCCCGCGGGCGAGGACCGGTTCGCCGTCGCGGTGCTGCTCGGCGACGCGACGGTCTACTCGGCACAGACCGGTGAGGTCGTCTCGATCGCCAGCTCGTCAGTCGACCAGGGCACCTACCGCTCGGGCAACGGCGAGGTCCTGGTGTCGGCGAACCCGGACGCCACCGAGGACGGCGAGCTGGCCTACGCGGGCTGGAGCACGACCGACGAGCGCCTGGCGTGGCGCGTACCGACCGACGGCACGTGGTGGCCGACCGGCTCGCCGGTGGTCGTCGACGAGCTGGTCTACGCGGTGCGCCGGGACGCGGACCGGGACACCCACCGCACGCTGGTGGTCTACGACGCCGCGACCGGCACCGAGCGCGCCCGTACCGAGGTCGACCTGTCCGAGTACGTGCCCGATCCCGAGCTGCCCTACACCGAGCTGGAGATGCGCATCTCCTACATCGCCGCCGGCACCGTCACGCTCGTGATCACCGAGCCGAGCTTGGGTTCAGGCGTGACCTGCGAGCAGTGCGGCATCGTGCTCGCCGAACCCGAGTCCGCCTGAGCGGAAACCGTCGCGACGCCCCTCGGAGTGGCGCGGCAACCGTCACGGCGGCTCGGGTCGATCGCACCGGTTGACGTACCGTTCAGATGAGCTTACGGTAGCCGCCATCTCATGAGCTGAGATGAAGGCCGCGTTCGGGGGTACGCACGTGTTGATGGTGACGGCGGTCGCGCTGGCTATCGCGACGGGCGGTGGGCTCGTGTTGGTGGCGGCGGGCGTCGGCCATGCTCGGCGCTTCGACCCGCTGCGGGCGATCCTGGCCAGCCAGGCGCTGCTGCCCCATCGCTGGCAGCGACCGGTGGCGCACCTGCTGGTAGCCGCGGAGTTGGTCGTCGGTCTGGCCGTGGTGGTCGCCGGCCTCGCCCCGAACGGCGGGCCGGGCATCGTCTTCGCCGTCGAGGGCGGGCTCTACGTCGCCATGCTCGCCTACGCCGTGGTGCTGTACCGCCGCCGCCCGGCGGTGCCCTGCGGGTGTTTCGGCGATGACGGTCCGGCCTCGCTGCCGTCCGTGATGCGGACCGGGATTCTCGCCGCCGGCGCCGGTGTCGCGGCGGCGGTGACCAGCTCGCCCGGAGCGCACGCCGCGGTGCCGCTGCCATTGCTCGCGTCCGGCGCGGTCGCGATCGCCGCGCTGGCCTACGTGGTTCCCGGCGCCTTGAGAACCGTCGACACCGAGGGGGCGGGATGGACGCACTGACGGCCGCCGTGGTCCTGGCGTGGATCGTGCTGATAGTCCTGGCGTTCGCCATGGCCGGGCTTCTCCATCAACTTCGCGATGTGCGGGCGGCGTTGCGGCGCCGGGCGCCCGCCGGACACGCGTCGTCGGCTCCGCCGCCCGGCGGGCCGGTGTCGGTCCGGCCAACGGGCGCGAAGGTCCGGTCGGTCGTGCTGCTCGTCGATGGCCACTGCCCGACGTGTGCCGAGGTCGCTCCGGTCTTCGCCGACCTCGCGCGGGCCGGCAGTGCGGACGTCGACAGCGCGGACATCGACAGTGCGGACGTCGACTTCGTCGTGCTGAGCTATGCGGCCAACGACCTGGGGGATGATCTCGATGGGGTTCGATACGTGGTCGACTCCGGCGCCTACCACCACCTCGACCCCGGATGGCGGCCCGCGATCGTCGTGGTCGGACCGGACGGGGAAGTCGAGGCCACCGAGCCGGCCGGGTCCGAGGCCGCCGTCCGCGCGCTGGTCACGAACCTGGTCACGACCGGCACGGCGAGCCGGTAGGCGGGCGAACGATGTGGGTGGATCCCGTGTCGAGAACCCGGCGCACCCTCACGCATCCGCTGACGCCGGTGGCCGTCCTGGGCGGTGCGGCCCTGCTCGTCGGCTGTCTCGCGCTGACCTCGACGCCGCCGGTGCTCGTCGCGTGGGTCGTCACGGCGGTGTCGGCCGGCTACGCGATCTCCGGTTCCGTTTGAAGCTACAACTCAGCGATGCTGACTTCGTCGGTCTGGCGAAGTGGTGCACGGTGGTGGTTCTCCGGCGGCCTGCTCGCCGGCGGGCTGACCAGCGCGCTGTGTGCGGTGACGCTCGGATCGCTTCTCCTGCGGCCGATCCTGCCCGGCGTCGCGCCGGCGGTGTTGGTGGCCGTGGCCTTCGCACTGGTGGCGTCGAACGAGCTCGGCCTGCTCCGCCTGCGGCTGCCGCAGAACGCCCGGCAGGTACCGCTGTCGGTGGTCGAGGAGGGCGCGCGGTTCGGTGCCCTGCAGTTCGGATTCGAGATGGGCACCGGCCTGCGGACGTTCATGACCAGCGGCCTGCCCCACACACTCGCCATCGCGCTGATGCTGATCGCCGGGTTGCCGGAGGGTCTGCTGGCGGGACTGGGCTTCGGTGCGGGCCGCGCCTGGATGACGTTGTCGCGCCACGCGCACCGCGATCACGACGGCTGGGACGCGCAGCTCGTCACGTTCGACCGGACGGTACGACTCGGCCTGACGGCGGCCGCCGGAGTCACGCTGGGCGTCCTCACCATTCATTCCTTTTGAGACCGTCAGCAGAGGGAGAGGTCCATGTACGGCACGACATCCAGGTTCCAAACCCCGGACGGCGGCCTCATCACGCTCGCCGCGGACGGCTACGACCTTGACGACCCGTGGTCGGCGCAGGTCCGGCTCACCGCACGCGATCCGGCCCGCCTGCTACCGACGGGCCATCAGGTGCGGGGCTTCGACATCGAGTTCGCCGGCAACTACGACTACGTCATCGCCGAGGTGCTGCACGGCACCGTGACCGACCGGCTGGACAGCCGGGGCGGGCAGCTTCTTCTCGCGCGCGGCGACCAGCAGGCGTTGGCACTGTGGCGGGGCCCGTTCCACGAAGCGGCGATCTGGTTGTCCGATCCGCGGACGCCGACGGCGCACGCGCTGCGCTACTTCGACGGGATCACGTTCACCGACTCGGCGGCGGGGCTGGTCGTCGAAAGCCAGACACCGGACGTCGAGGAGGTGGAGACCATCGAAGTGATCAAACGCGTTCCCGGTGTCGGCTACCTCGATGTCAAGAACGCGGCGGCGGCGTTCGAGCTCGTGCCGACCTGGGCCGGCGCCAAGGCTTCCGCCGGGGAGATCTGGCGGCAGATCGACGATGACCTGCCGGTGTTCATTCTCGCCAACACCACCACCGTGACGGTGCTCAGCGGCGAGGGTAAGCAGAAATCGACCGAGGGCCCGCGCCTGGAATTCCTCGATCGACTCACCACCCTGTCGTGGACCGAGCGATAACCACGAGGAGGAGACATGGCACTCGACCCACGGAGCATTCCCGACGCGACCACTCCGCCACCCGACCCGGCTCGCAGCGGCGTCAGGAAGACCATCAAGCGAACGCACTTCTCCCGGCGCGGGGTGCTCCGGAGCATGCTCGGCGCCGGCATGGTCGTCGGGATCGCCTCACTCGACCTGCTGCCGACCGGAAGAAAGGCCGCCGCCGCACCGCCGACCTGGCGATCGTGCGACGCCTATCCCCAATACCCGTCCTGGGCGAAGAACTGCAACGCGAACGGGGCAGGACAGCATGTCAGCATTGGATACTGCGGCAGCACCGGATATCACCGCCGGGACTCCACCAGCGCGGGATGCCGGTTCATCGACTACACGCGCGCGAGGCGATGCCTGGGCAAGAACGCCTGGGTGTGGCGAAAGGACCGTGTCGATCCCGAGTACCGCAACAAGAGGTGCTCCGACGGCTGGGTTTATGTCACGGAGTGTTCGGGCCAAACCCACCGCTACAAGTCGACCTGCCTGAAGTACCTGTAGGACGCGATGCGGGACAGTGTCATGGAGGAGACCGGGCGGTTGCGGTCGTTGAGCCGCGCCGCGTTGCATCAGGTCGACCGGCTGGCGCACAGTGGCATCGAGCGGTTGTACGGGCTGTCGCTACCGCGAGGTGGGCTGGAATGGAGCCAGACACCACGTGGCGAGGCGGTGCTGTGGGTGTACAGCAGCATCCAGAACCTGGTCGAGTCGTGCGGCGCGGGTCAACCGTGGGTTCGGCTCACGATGGCGGACCTGATCGACGTGGACGCCACGGCGGAGGTGCCGTTGCTGGTCGCGTTGGATGTGTGGCATCCGGACGGAGCGAGGTATCCGGATGTGGACCCGCGGGAGTGGGAACCGCTGCCGCGACGGGAGCGGGTCGCGGACGCGCCGGACACGGTGTGGGTGCCCGCCCGGTCGGCGAACCCCCGCGACCGGCGGGTCGAGGTCGAGCTGCGGACCGATTCCTCGGGCGGACGGGTGCTGCTGGTGTATTCCTCGATCGAGGCGCTGCGGGCGGGCTGCGGGCCGCATCAGGCCGCGGTGGAGATCCTGCTCGAGGACATCGCGCAGGTCGCCGACGACGCCGGAGCCGGCAGCGTCGCGTGGGACCTGGAACTGGCCGAGGAACTGCGGCATCAGACACCGCGGGTGGACTGGACCCGCGACAACCGTTTCCGGTGACCCGAGACGAACGAGCAGGAGGACCTCATGGAGGAGCCGGTGGACTCTCGAGGCTCTGACCCGGCAGACGGGTACAGCTACCAGCCGGACCGGTTGCGACACATCGCATGGCAGGTGAACCAGGCGGCACTGCACCTGGGCGGCTCGGTGCGTGACGACTCGCTTGCCACGCCGGATGCCGGCATGTCCTCAGAGGTGGTGGGGGCCGCGTTGCAGCGGGTGTTGGTGGCCGGTGGCGCCATCCGCCAGGCATTCACGGACATCTCGGCCAGTGTCGACGCCGCGCGCGGCACGTACGACGAGATCGAGAACACCAACGCGGGCCGCGTCCGGCTGGAGGGGCTTGCGCCGGCGCCCGAGCACTACGCCGACCTGCTGGAGTCCAAGCCGCCGCCTCCACCGGTCTTCACCGACCAAGGCAGGCCGTCCGGGCAAAAGATGGGTCCGTACTGACCCGAGCGCGGCAGTCCGACGGAGGAGTGAACGGACATGTACGACCATGACGTGCCGGGTGGTGGTGCACCGGTGTCCGATGGCCCGGTGCCCGCCGGCCCGGTGCTCGACACCAGGGTGAGTGGTGACTCGCAGTCCTGCCAGTGGACGGCGGACTGGTTGGACACCTATACCAACAACGCCACGTATGCGGCCGACTACAGCAGAGACGCGTTGTACGCGGATGCGGAGAGCTGGACCGGGCCGGCGAGTGACCGTTTCGCCGACGAGCTGCGTCCCCCGCACAACGCGTGTGAGGACCTGGCCTACACGTGTGAGACGTACGCGAACGCGTTGCGAGACTTCGCGGGCGAGTTGGACGCGGTGAACGAGCTCATGCAGGAGGCGCGGGACAAGGCTACGCAGGATGGCCTGGAGGTGGACGGTCCGTTCATCCTGCCGCCGGAGTCTCCGGGTGACTCGCCCGCGGCGATGTCGGGCACGATGTCGGGGCAGGACGCGTCCGACTCGTACGACGCGTCCCGCGCCGAGATCGACGCCTTCAACGACGCGGTCGACGAGTACAACCAGAAGGTGGACTCGTTCAACGCGTGCGGCGAGATCGTCGCCGAGGCACGCAAGCGGGAGGACGAGGCACATGCCGAACTCCTGCGCGCGATAGTGCCGGAGGACGGCGAGATCAGCGTCGACGACTGGTATTCCAAGTACGGCGGCGAGCTCGTGTCGGCCCAACGGGACATCGTGGAAGCCAACCTGCGTATGCACGAGGACGTCCTCACCAACAGCAGCCGGCTCGCCCGATCGGTGCCGCACATCGAAAGGGCACTGACGATCACCAGCGAGATCCACGCCGCGATCAAGGGCGACCAGTCGTGGGCACAGACCACGGTCGACGTGGCGAAACCCATCGCCACGACCAAGGCGATCCAGTGGGGGCTCAAGGTGCCCGGTCCGCCACAGGTCAAGCTCCTGACCGCGGCGGGCGCCGGTATCGCCGTCGAACTGGGCGCCGACAAGATCGTGGGGTACTTCTCCCCGGAGGACGATCCCTACGCCCAACCCACCCTCGACCACCAGCGGCCGTACGTGTCGATTCTCAGCGAAGCCCCGCACCGGATCATGTAGCCGAGCGCTGATGTCCACAAAGGACGATCGGTTGCTCAGCGGCGTGGCGGCCGGTCGATCTCGGCGAGCACGTGGTCCACCTGCGGGCGTACCCGTGCCCTCAGCTCGTCGGTCCAGCTCTCCTCGGAGTACCGGTAGGCGAGATACAGCTCCTTGGCATGTGTGAGGACGGGGCGGTGCTCCGGCGGGAGCCGGGCGAGGGCCCAGTCGGCGGCGGCGTCCTTCGGTCTGATCTCGCCGGTGGCGAGGGTGGTCCAGACGCGGGCGAGGGTCAGCACGACGTTGCGGGTGTCGCCGTCCAGGTCGTCGAGCAGGTCTGGAATTCCCGCGACGCTCGCCCGTAGCACGTCCGCGTGTGGGACGGGGTCGAGGACCCGCTCCGGTGGCGGGCCGGCGAGTGTATGGCCGCCCGCCAGCACCAGCGTGATCAGCAGGGCCAGATCCGGCATCGGTTCCGGCCGCGGGGCTCCACCGGTCTCGAGCTCGTCGCGCAGCCATTCGCCATACCGGAAGTCGGCGGTCGGCGGGTACCGCCACGGGCGGACGTCGGACTGGACGACGACGGTGAGCTCGACCGGGCGGGCCCCGTTCGCGAAGCCGGAGATCGTGAGCAGTCCGTCGAGGAGTGCCCGTCGCTCCCGATCCACCATGCGCCGCCGGGAGACGACGAGGACGTCCACGTCGCTGGCCGGCCGGAGGCCGCCGAGCACGGCGGATCCGTGGAGGTAGCTGCCTATGGCCTCGGGGCGTCGCCGACCAGCCCCACGATCTCCCGAACCTGATCCACTACCGGTTCAGGACTTGTTTCAGGCCCTCGACGGCGTGACCGCGGTGCTCGTTGAGCAGGCGTACCAGGGTCGGCGCGTCGCGCTCCTGTGCGGCGTCACGGATCCCGCGGTGCTCGACGTCGACCACCACGCGGTGTGTCGGGTCGGCGAAGTACAGCGACCGGTAGGGGTCGGAGGAGTCCCACAGCTGCCGGATCATCCGCACGAAGCGGTGCAGGCCCGACGCCTCGAACAGGGAGAAGTGGAACTGACGGTTGGCATTGGTGAGCGCGACGATGTTGGCCACCTCGTTGGCCGCCGCCATGTCGTCGATGGCGGCGGTGAGGCGGTCGACGTCCTCGTCGGTCAGCCGGGGGGCGGCCGCACACACCACCTCGGTCTCCAGCAGCTCGCGGATCCGGTAGATCTCCAGCAGCTCGTTGAGGTCCAGCTCGGTCACGAAGTAGCCGCGATGCGGCGAGTAGCGGACCTGCCCCTCGCCCTCGAGGATCTTCAGCGCCTCACGCACCGGAACGCGGCTGAGCCCGAGTCGCTCCGCGAAGGCGTCCTGCACGATCTGGGTGCCGGGCTTGAGCTCGCCTTCCAGGATCGACCGGCGTAACTCCTGCAGAACCGCTTCCTGTGCCGTCGGCGGTCGTTTGAACACCACGGTCGCTTCCCCCTGTCTGCCGGCCACCGGTCGGGTGGCGGGTCGTTGTCGATGATCTCACCCTGCGGTGGCATGGCCGTGAGCCGGTCGCGAGCACGTCGAGGAATGAATTATGTATACATTGTTCACGGTATCGTAACGGCTGACCCCGTTCAGCAACATCGTCAATCTGCCGCGGTGATCGACATCGTCTCCGCACAGACCTCTCGCCGACCTGGGTAGATCCGGCACACAATGACGTCAACCTGAGGTCAGCGTGAGGTCGGCCGCCGTGCTGGTAGCGCGCCGCAGCTGGTCGAGCACTGTCTGAGCACGGCGAGCCGGCCGCGATCCGCCAGGACACGTCACGGATCCGGGGCATCTGTTGACACCGAATGGATCTCGTATACATTACCCGAAATACAGTGAGGAGGATGTATGCGACGGATCAACGGCATGCGCCGCTGGGTACGGGTGGGCGCACTGGTTGCGGCGTTCTCGCTCCTGCTGGGCGTCGCGGCGTGCGGTTCGGAGGACGACGCCGGCGGTGGCACGGAGGGCGGTCTGACGAAGGTCCGCCTGACCGCCACGCTCATCGACACGCTGCCGTTCATGGCCGCGCTGAAGGTCGCCGCCGACCGCGGCGAGTTCGAGGCCGAAGGGCTCGACGTCGAGTTCGCGTCCGCGTCCGGCGGCGGCAACACCCTCCGCGCGCTGAGTACCGGTGACGCGGAGATCGCCATCGGCTCGCCGGCCGCGTCGGTACTCGCGGCGCAGAGCGACCCGCGGGTGAAGATCGTCAGCCTGTGGGCACCCAGGAACGGCTTCTACTGGATCGGCCCGAACGAGGTGTCCGAGCTCAGCGGCAAGAAGGTCGGTGGCTCGGTGCCGGGTGCCACGGTGAACCTGCTGCTGGCGGGGATCGAGGAGAAGCAGGGCGTCAAGTTCGGCGAGGTCGTGCCGGCCGGCGGGATGGGCGAGAACTGGGCGGCCAGCAAGAGTGGCCAGGTCGTCGCCGGATGGGCCATGGAGCCGTTCGTCACCGAGAAGGTGCAGAGCGAGAACGCCAAGGTGGTCATCGACGCGCCGGAGGTGCTGCCCTGGTTCCCGGCCGACATGGTCGTGGTGAGCCAGGAGTGGGCGGATGAGAACCCGGACGCCGTGCGGGCGTTCTTCCGCGCGATGTCGACGGTGTTCGACGAGATCGCCAGCAACCCCGCGGCGGTGGCGCCCGAACTCGGCGAGATCATGGACATCGACGCGGCGATCATCGAGAAGAGCATCGCCGACGCCGCCATCCCGGCCGCGGAGCTCTACTCCTACAAGACGGTGCCGGAGGCGCTGGACACCGTCTCGGAGCTGATGAACCTGTCCGGCCAGGTCTCCGAGCCGATCGACTGGTCGGCGATCTTCGACCAGCAGTACCTGCCCGAGGACGCGACGGCGGACCTGTGATCTCGACGTGGCCGATCGTCCACCCGACCGCCGACCCGACCGCACCGTCCCACCGAACGGAGGCGCCGCAGTGGGGAACCCCAGTTCCGCGGATGCGCACCTGCTGATCGACGGGGTGTCGAAGACCTTCGACCTGCGTGGCGGGGGAAGCACGCACGCGTTGGAGACGATCGACGCCTCGGTCGGTCAGGGCCGGTTCGTGTCCATCGTGGGCCCGTCCGGCTGCGGCAAGTCGACGCTGCTCAACATCGTCGCCGGCCTGGTCAAGCCGTCGACCGGCACGGCGTCCGTGGACGGCGAGCTGGTCCGCGGCCCGCGCCGGTCGATCGGCGTGGTGTTCCAGGAGGACTCGACGCTGCCGTGGCGCACCGTGGTCGACAACGTCCGGCTGGGCCTGGAGGTCGAGGGCCTGCCCAAGGCCAAGCAGCTCAGCCGGGCCAAGGAGATGATCGACCTGGTCGGGCTGACCGGTTTCGAGCACGCCTACCCGAGGGAGCTGTCCGGCGGGATGCGCCAGCGAGTGGCCATCGCGCGGACCCTGGCGCTGGATCCGTCGGTGCTGCTGATGGACGAGCCGTTCGGTGCCCTCGACCCGCAGACCCGGCTGATGATCGGCGTCGAGCTGCTGCGGATGTGGCAGAGCACCAGCAAGACCGTCCTGTTCGTCACCCACGACATCCAGGAGGCCGTGCTGCTCAGCCAGGAGGTCTGGGTGATGTCCTACCGGCCGGCGACGATCAGCGAGCGGCTGCCCGTCCCGTTCGACTACCCGCGCGGGCCCGAACTGGTGAGCACCGAGGAGTACCAACGCCTCAACGCGCGGATCTGGACGGTGATGCGGAAGGAGTCGCAACGCGCCTTCGACGAACGCGAGCATCTCCTGGGATCGCGGTAGGGAGGTCGGGTCATGCAGCGCGAGCTGGTCCGCACGCTCTGGTCGCAGGTGATCACGTTCCTGGTGCTCACGGTCGTCATCGTCGCGGGTTGGTGGCTGGTCACCGAGACCGAGCTCGTGGACACCAGGATCTTCCCACCGCTGGGGGAGATCATCGGTGCGCAGACACAGCTGGTCGACCCGGCGCCGGCGACCTTCCTGGACCACCTGGCGATCACCTCGGCACGGGTGGTTGCCAGCCTGGTGGCCGGCTTCCTGCTCGGCTTCGGGCTCGGCGTGCTGTTCTGGCGGGTGCCGGTGCTCGGCCGCGCGCTGGAGCCGTACCTACTGGCCTTCTACGCGGTGCCGCTGGTGGTCTTCTACCCCTTCCTGCTGGTGCTGCTGGGCATCAACTCCTGGCCGATCATCGCGATCTCCACCGTGATGTGCTGCGTTCCGGTGGCGCTCAACACCTGGATCGGATTCCGTGAGCAGAAGGAGATCCACAAGATGGTCGGCCGGGCGCTGCAGCTGCCCACGATGCTGCGGTTCCGCCGGATCGAGCTGCCGGCCGCGCTCCCGGAGGTCTTCACCGGGGCCCGGGTGGGGGCCGTCTACAGCCTCGTCGGCACGATCGGGATGGAGTTCATGGTCAGCAGCGAAGGGCTCGGCTACGCCGTCCGGTACCAGTACGAGACGTTCAACGTGCCGAGCATGTATCTGTTCCTCGCCGCCACCCTCGCACTGTCCTTTGTGGTCGTGACCGTGCTGCTCGCGGTGAGCGCGGTGTGGCTGAGGCATCACGAATGAGCACCAACCGTTCGGCCGCGACGGCGGCCACGCCAAGCGAGGCCGGTCCGGACGGCACCGCCACGACCACCGCGCCGCGCGCCCGACGTGCCGGGCGCGACCGGCGCCGGTTTCCGATCGGCCCGCTGGTCGTCCTCGTGGTCGCCGGCGTCGTCTGGTACGTGCTGTCCCTGGTGCTGTTCGTGGTGCCCGAGCCGGCTGGGACGGTGCGCGCCCTGATCGACAACTTCTCCTCGGCGGAGTTCACCGACGCGGTCGGCAAGACCGCGGTGGACGGTCTGGTCGCGTTCGTGCTCGCCACCCTCGCCGGCGTGCTCCTCGGCGCCCTGATCGGGCTGTCCAGGTTCGCCCGGCGCATCCTGGAGCCGCCCATCCTGGCGCTGAACGGGATTCCCAAGATCGCCATCTACCCGGTGCTGATGCTGGTGTTCGGGCTCGGCTCGACCTCCCAGGTGACGATGGGGTTCATCTTCGGCGTGTTCCCCGTGATCATCAACTTCGGCGGCGCGCTGGCCACGGTGCCGGCCATCTACGGGCGGGTGGCCCGTTCCCTGGCCATGCCGTGGTACCAGCGACTGCTCAAACTCGACATTCCGGCCGCCCTGCCCTCGCTCGCGGTCGGCCTGCGGCTCGCGTTCAGCCTGAGCCTGGTCGGCGTGGTGTTCGCCGAGATCATCGGCTCCAAGGGCGGCCTCGGCCAGATCATCATCGCCAAGTACACGCTGGCCCAGTACGAGCTGATGGGGGCAGCCGTGCTCCTGCTCATCGTCACGTCGCTGGTCGGCACCACCAGCTTGTGGGCGCTGGAACGGCGCATGGCACGCCGCTGGCGGTAGGCGAGACCAACCCGACCTGGAGGTAGGAGTTCATCGTGGTGCAACGGGACGAGCGCGTCGCCGGCGGTCCGGTCCGCCCCCTGGTCAGTGTCGGCTACTACCCGACCAACGACACCAGGGCGACGGTCGACCTCGCCCGGCAGCTGGACGGCGGCATCGTCGACACGCTGTGGATCGGCGACAGCCCGCTGATCTGGCGGGAGTGCTGGGTGAGCATCGCGCTGTGCCTGGCGGCCACCGAGACGCTGCGCTACGGGCCGGCGGTCACCAACCCGGTGAACCGGCACTGGACCATCACGGCGTCCACCGTGCAGACGCTCGACGAGTACTCCCCGGGCCGGGTCCGGCTCGGGATCGGGGTCGGCGACAGCGCGCTGCGCGTGCTCAACGGCCGGGTGGCCCGGCTGGCCGAGCTGCGCTCGGCGGTGCACGGCATGCGGACGCTGCTCACCAGGTCGGTGGCCGACACCGGGCCGGACGGTCCGGAGGTGTCCTGGGACCGGCCGCCCCGGCCGGTGGAGATCCTGCTCAGCGGCAGCGGGCCGAGGACCCTGGAACTGGCCGGCGAGCTGGGCGACGGCGCGATCATCGTGCCGGGCATCGTGCCCAGCGCGGTGGACCAGGTGTTGGAGCGGGTCGCGGTCGGCCGCCGCGCCGCGAGCAGGGACCCGGCCGCGTCGCACTCCGTGCTGTGGGTGGCGTGCGCCATCGGCGAGGAGGAGCAGGCCTGGGCCGACGTGCGGCCGTGGGTGGCCTCGATCCTGCGCCACCCGCTGGCGTTCGACACCAGCCCGGAGGTGGACGCGGTCCGGGAGCGGATCCGCGCGGGCTACGACTTCTCCCACCACATGTCGCACGAGAGCCAGCACGGCGAGGAGCTGCCGGTCGAGGTGCTGCGCGACTTCGCCATCGCCGGTACCGAGGACCAGGTGCTCGCCGGCCTGAACGCCGCGGCCCGACTGCCGGTGGACGAGCTGGGACTGGTCGTGATGGGGCGGGACGTCCACGAGCAGGTGGCCCGGCTGAACAAGCTGCTCAACGAGTCCTGGCTCGTGCGGTGAGCGTGCGGCCAGGCCGAGCCAGGGCAGCGGAAGGGACCGAGGAACCGTGTTGATCAGCGATTGCACGTTGCGCGAGGGAGAGCAGCAGCCGGGGGTCGTGCTCGGCGCCCCGGAGAAGGTGGCCATCGCGAAGATCCTGCGAGACGTGGGGGTTCGCCGGGCCGAGATCGGCACCCCCGCGGTGTCCTCCGGTGAGCGCGAGGCGATCGCCGCGGTGGTGGAGAGCGGGGTCATCCCGGAAACCCTCGGCGTCTGCCGGGCCAGGACCGACGACATCGCCATGGCAGCCGACTGTGGCCTGTGGGGGGTGGTGGTCTCCAGCCCGGTCAGCCCGCACCAGCTGAGCACGAAGTTCGGCTGGTCGGTCGACCAGATGATCGACGCCGCGGTCAAGGCGCACACCGCGGCCAAGGACCGCGGCCTGGTCACATTCGCCAGTGCCTACGACACCTTGCGCACCGACCGGGAGGACCTGCGGGCGGTGTACGGCGAGCTGAACCGGCAGGGGCTCATCGACGGCGTCCGGATCGTCGACACCGTCGGCGTCGGCACCCCGAAGACGGTCGGCGACCTGGTCCGGTGGTGCGCCGACGAGTTCGGGCTGCCGATCGAGGTGCACTTCCACGACGACTTCGGCCTGGCCACCGCGAACGCGCTCGCCGCCGTCGAGGCCGGCGCCGAGGCCGTGTCGTCCAGCATCGCCGGGGTCGGCGAGCGGGCGGGCAACACGGCGACCGAGGAGGTGGCCGCGGCGCTGGAGGTGCTGCTCGGGGTGAAGACCGGGCTGGCCGTCGACCGGCTCGGCGACAGCTTCATCCGGGCGGCCGAGCTGATGCGGCTGCACCTGCAGAGCAACCGCGCGATCATCGGCCGGAACTCGTTCCGGCACGTGTCCGGCATCTCGATCAGCGGCTACATCAAGTCGCCGCTGGCCGCCCAGCCGGTAGAGGCGGAGCAGGTCGGCCGCGGCTCCAACGTGGTGCTCGGCAAGACCTCCGGCCGGCACGCCGTGGAGCACCTGCTGGCGGCGCTGGGCGTCGACGCCACCGAGCTCGACGTGGGGCGCCTGGTCGAGTCGCTGAAGGAGACCGCCGAGGAGCACCGCCGCGTGCTCAGCACCGCGGACCTGGTGCGCGCGGTCCGCGCCCAGCTCGAGAACTGAGTTCCCCCAACGTGATTCCAGAAAGGCAGCAGGAGATGACCTTGGACAAGTTCAACGCCGACACCATGGCCGCGCCGAAGGTGCCGCTGTCGCACGGCGTGGTCGCCGGCGGCTGGCTGCACGTGTCCGGCATGGTCGCCCGCGCGCCGGGCGGCGAGATCGTCGACGGCGACATCGTGGCGGCCACCCGGCAGTGCCTGGAGAACATGGAGGCGGTGCTCGCCACCCGCGAGGTCGACCGAACCTCGGTGGTGAAGCTGAACGTCTACCTGACCGACTTCGGCGACTACGCCGGGATGAACCAGGCGTTCGAGGAGTTCTTCGACAGCCCGTACCCCGCCAGGACGACGATCCAGGCCGGCGCGCTCGGCATCGGGCAGGTCGAGCTCGACGCGGTCGCCTACCTGGGGGAGTGAGCCCGTGAGACACCTTCTGTCAACCTCAAGTGAGGGGGCCGTCAGCCGCACCTCAGGGGAACGTGACGCAACTCAGCCACAAGTACGTGACCACACAGAACTTTTCCTGCCCAACCTGACCACAACTGTGAATCGCGGGGAGGCGGACTAGTGAGCCCGGCGCTGCACGTGCGCAACCTCGGCGGGCTGCTGGCCGCCGAACCCGCCTGGGGCTGGCGCACGGACCGCGAGCTGCTCTGCGCGCACGGCCGGGTGCTGGCGATCGGGGCCGGGGTCGGCCCGGCGCTGCGCTCGCTCGAGCGGGACGGCGAGCCGGTGGCCGTGCTCGACGCCGCCGGCCTGCTCGCCGTTCCCGGGCTGATCGACGGGCACGTGCACCCGGTGGCCGGCTCGGTGTCGGTGGTGCCGCCCGGTCACGGCTGGACCGACACCTACCTGAACGCGGGGGTCACCGCCATGGTCTCGGCCGGCGAGCTGACCTTCCCCGGGTTCAGCTCGAGCGTCCTCACCCCGGAGGCCGCCGCCCGGCTGGCCGCCAACTCGGCGTGGGCGTTCGGCAACATCGCCACCCCGCCGCGGGTGTACGCAGGCACCCTGCTGGCCGTGCCCGAGCTGGACCGGGAGCACTTCCGGCAGGTGGCGCAGGCCGGCGGGAAGTGCGTCAAGTACATCTACTACCCGTTCGCCGGACGCCGGTGGGAGGCCGAGGTCGCCGCCTACACCAAGTGGGCCGACGAGTTCGGCCTGGTGACCAAGATGCACGCGGGCGGAACCTCCTACCAGGGCCACAGCCTGGAGGCGGACGCCGAGTTGGTCAGCGCGGTGGCGCCGCGGGTACTGGCGCACGCCAACGGCGGCCCGATCCCGATGGATGACCAGGCGCTGGCCACGATCGTGGAGCGGACCGGCTGCCACCTCGAGCTGATCCTCGGCGGGAGCCTGCGGGTGCTGCGCGACCTGGTCGGGCTGCTGCGCGAGCGGGACGAGCTGCACCGGATCACGGTCGGCACCGACACCCCGGGCGGCAACGGCACGATGCCACGCGGACCCCTGCAGGTGGTCGCGGCCATCGCCGGCCTCGGCCAGGTCGACGCGGCGACCGCGCTGCGCTGCGGCACCGAGAACGTCGCCAGGGCACACGGGATTCCCGGCGGTGCGTTGGCCGCGGGGCAGCCGGCCGACCTGCTGCTCGTCGGCCCGGTGCGCGGGTCGTCGCACCCGACCGTGGCGAGCGCGCTGGAGGCCGGCGAGATCGTCGGCGTCGGAGCCGTCGTGAGCGGCGGAGCCGTGGCCGCGCTGCCCGGCCGCTACACCCCGCCACCGGCCGCCCTACCCACCCTGGAGACACCATGACCACTTCGACTCGGCGGGCACCGTGGGCCGACGTGATCGGTCCGGCCGAGTGGCGGTTGCACACCGCCGCCGGCTACGGCCGTCGGGCCGAGCCGGGCCGTCGGCCCGCCCTGCTCGTCGTCGACGTGACCTACGAGTTCACCGGGGACGGCACCGGCGACACCAGCCTGCCCGGCGTGCTCGACCGGTTCCCCAACGCCTGCGGCGACGCGGCGCGGGACGCGCTGCCACGCATCCGGGCACTGATCGAGCACGCTCGCGGCGTCGGCATACCGGTCTGCTACTCGAAGATGACCGACGACCGGGGCCCGTGGTCGCAGAAGAACCGGCGGGCACCGGAGCTGGTCGCGGCGCCGGCCTGGGTCAGTGGCATCCACGCCGACCTCGCGCCGCGGGACGGCGAGCTGGTGGTCACCAAGGCGTCGGCGAGCGCGCTGTCCGGCACCCCGTTGCTCGACGAGCTGCGCCGGCACGAGGTGGACACGGTGATCGTGACCGGATGCGCCACCGGCGGCTGCGTGCGGGCCACCGTGCTGGACGCGTTCGGCGCCGGGCTCACCGCGCTCGTCCCACACGAGGCGGTGTTCGACCGCACCCCGGTGCCGCACGCGGTGTCGCTGTTCGACCTGGACATGCGCTACGCCAACGTGATCGACTGCGCCGAGGCCGCCGGCTACCTCGACGCGTGCGCGGCCGGTGAGCGGTTCGCCTGCGCCG
Organism: Actinophytocola sp.; assembly: GCF_050699935.1. NCBI lineage: Bacteria > Bacillati > Actinomycetota > Actinomycetes > Pseudonocardiales > Pseudonocardiaceae > Actinophytocola > Actinophytocola sp. The sequence goes on along the minus strand of NZ_JBOHGB010000012.1, from coordinate 3,722 downwards.
AATGGTCCCCGGACTCTCCGGACCACGGGTGGGCGCCGTGACCCCCACCGTCGGGACCAGCGTCGCCCGCCGGGAGGATCCACGCCTGCTGCGCGGCGAGGGCAGCTTCCTGGCCGACCTGGTCGGCGACGCGCTGCAGTTCGCCTTCGTGCGCAGCACCCGAGCCTCCGCGTCCATTGTGGACATCGACCTGACGGGGGCGCTCGCCTCGCCCGGCGTGGTCTCGGTGCTGGACGGCGCGACGTTCGCCCGGATGGCCGGGCCACTGGAGCCGATCTACCTGCCCAACCCGCGGTTCGTCGAGGCGACCGGGTTCCGGACCGCGCCGCTGCGGGTCGACGCGATCGCCGTCGACCGGGTCCGCTACGTCGGCGAACCGGTGGCGGTGGTGGTGGCCACCGACCGGTACCTGGCCGAGGACGCCGCCGAGCGGGTCGAGGTCGAGTACCGCGACCTGCCCGGGGCGTTCACGGCGGCGGACGCGCTCGCCGACGGCGCGCCGCCGGTACGACCGGACTGCGCGGGCAACGTGGCGGCTTCCCTGCGGTTCGCCAAGGGCACGGTGCCCGACGGTCCGGTCGTGGTCGAGGGGTCGTACCGGATGGGCCGGCACTCCGGTGTGCCGCTGGAGACCCGCGGCGTGATCGCCGACTTCGACCTGGATACCGCGACCGTGCACCTGGTGACCTCCAGCCAGATCCCGCACCTGGTGCGCACCGCGCTGTGCCGGGCCGCCGGGTGGCCGCGCTCGGACCTGCGGGTCAGCGTGCCCGACGTCGGCGGCGGGTTCGGCACCAAGGCCAACATCTACGGCGAGGAGCTGGTCGGCTGCGTGCTGGCCCGCTACCTGCGTCGCCGGGTCGCCTGGGTGGAGGACCGGGCCGAGCACCTGGTGGCCACCGCGCACTCCCGGGACCGACGGCACACCAACCGGCTGGTGCTCGACCACGACGGCCGGATCCTGGGCTATGCCGACGACTTCGTGGTCGACCTCGGCGCGCACAACTTCTGGCTGGGCGGGGTGACCGCGAACAGCGCCATCCACGGCCTCGGGCCGTACCGGATCCCGGCGTTCGACGTCACCGGGCGGGCGGTGCTGACCAACAAGACCCCGACCACGCAGTACCGCGGCGCCGGCCGGCCCGAGGCGTGCTTCGCCATGGAGCGGCTGCTGGACCGGGCCGCGTCGGTGCTCGGGCTGAGCCGGGTGGAGATCCGGCGGCGCAACCTGATCACCGCCGCCGAGCTGCCGTACGAGGTCGGGGCGCTCTACCACGACGGGCAGCCGATCGTCTACGACGGCGGGGACTACCTGGCGTTGCTCGACCGGTGCGTGGCCGAGGTGGAGCGGATCGACCTGGACTCGGTGTCCCGCAAGGAACTCCGCGACGGCGAGCGGCTGGGCACCGGCTACGCGATGTTCGCCGAGGGCACCGGCCTCGGGCCCTACGAGGTGGGCCGGGTGGTGCTGCTGGCGTCCGGCCGGTTCGAGGTGTCCTCCGGCGCGGCGTCGGCCGGGCAGGGGCACGAGACCACCCTGGCGCAGGTGGCCGCGGACGAGCTGCGGGTGCCGCTGGAGGCGGTGCGGGTGACTCGCGCGGACACCGGCGTCACCGAGGACGGGATCGGCACCTACGCCAGCCGGTCCGCGGCCAACGCCGGACCCGCGGTAGCCGCGGCGGCCGGGGAGCTGGTGGCGGACGCGAAGCAGGCGCTGGGTCGGCGCCGCGGCGCGCACTGGCGAGGGGGCGACGTGCGGCTGGACGAGTTCGGGTTCTTCCATCCGGAGACCGACACCAAGGTCACCTGGGAGGAGCTGGCACTGGCGCTGGCCGGGGAGCGGCAGGAGGAGGCCGGCGACGCCCCGGTGCTGGAACGGGTACACACCTGGCGGCCGGACACGGTGACCTGGACCGCCGGGGCGCACGCCGCGGTGGTCGCGGTGGACGACGCGACCGGGTTCGCCCGGGTGCTGCGCTACGTCGGGGTCGACGAGGGCGGCCGGTCCCTGCATCCGTCCATTGTGGAGGGACAGGTCATGGGCGGTGTCGCGCAGGCGATAGGTGGGGCGCTGTTCGAGCGGTTCGAGTTCGACCCGACCGGCCAGCCGCTCACCACGACGCTGATGGACTACCTGCTGCCGGCCACCACGGACGTGCCGCGCATCCGGCTGGCGCACGTCGAGGTGCCCAGCACGATGAACCCGCTGGGCGTGCGCGGGGTGGGGGAGAGCGGCATCATCCCCGGCTACGCGGCCATCGCCAGCGCCGCGGACGACGCGACGGGCGGCCGAACCCACCTGGACGGCACACCACTGGATCCCACCGTGCTGCGGAGGGCACCGTGAAGCCCGCCGGGCTGACGTATCTCCGGGTGAGCACCAAGGCAGAGGCGCTGGAACGGCTCGCGGACGCCGGCGAGGACGCACGCCTGCTGGCCGGCGGGCAGAGCCTGGTGCCGATGCTGAACCTGCGGATCGCCCGGCCGAGCCAGCTGGTGGACATCGGGCGGCTGGCCGAGCTCAACCGGCTCGGCGTGGTCGACGGCGAGCTGTACATCGGCGCGCTGGTGCGCCACCACGTCCTGGCCGAGCACCCGCTGCTGGCCCGGACCGTGCCGGTACTGGCGGAGGCGGCCGGCCACATCGGACACCCGGCGATCCGGCATCCCGGCACGTTGGCCGGCAGCCTGGCACACGCCGACCCGAGCGGCGAGCTGATGGCCGTGGCCATGCTGCTGGACGCCACGGTACTGGTGGAGTCCCGTGCCGCCGGCACCCGCGAGGTCCGGGCGCGGGAGTTCGTGCTCGGTCCATATGAGACGGTGCTCGAGCCGGACGAGATGATCACCTGGCTGCGCGTCGCCGCGCCGCGCGGTGGCCGGACCGGTTTCTACGAGATCGTCCGCCGGGCCGGTGACTTCGCGGTCGCCGGCGCCGCGGTCCGGCTTCCGGACGGCGGTGCGGAACCCGCCGTGGCGGTCACCTTCGGGGCCGGTGGCGGCTACCGGGTGGCGAGCATCCGGCCGCCGGACGGCACCGGGACCACCGCCGAGACGCTGGCCGAGCTGCTGGCGCCCGAGGACGGGGAGTACGGGCGGCTGCGCCGTACGGCGATCGAGCGGGCCGTCCGCTCGGCCCGCGCGCGGGGAGGTGCCGGGGCCGATGGCTGAGCCGGTCGAGTTCTCGTTGCGGGTCAACGGTCATCCAGCGAAGCTGCGGGTGGACCCGAGGACCACGCTGGCCGACCTGTTGCGGGACCGGCTCGGGCTCACCGGCACACACCTCGGGTGCGAGCAGGGGGTCTGCGGGTCGTGCACGGTGCTCATCGACGGGCGTACCGCCCGCTCGTGCACCACGTTGGCCGCACAGGCCGGCGGCAGTTCGGTGTGGACGGTCGAAGGGCTGTCCCCGCCGGCGGGGCTGTCCCGGCTGCAGGAGGCGTTGCGCGACGAACACGGGTTGCAGTGTGGCTTCTGCACGCCCGGGTTCGTGACGGCCGCGACCGAGCTCCTGGTCGCCGGCCGGAACGAGAGCCTGGACGAGGAGGCCGTGCGGGACCGGCTGAGCGGCAACGTCTGCCGCTGCACCGGATACCAGGGCATCGTCGACGCGGTGCTGGCCGTGTGGGCCGAGGGCGCGGCGACGCTGCCGGGGGCGGACGCGGTCACGACCGGGCTGGACGTCGGGGAGCTTGTCGAACCACCGGAGCTGACCCCGGTAC
>NZ_JBOHGB010000011.1:0-88130 GCF_050699935.1 Actinophytocola sp. | reverse complement strand
GCTCGGGTCGAGCACACCCTGGCCAGCATGAAGTGCTGGAAGATCCTCCGCGACTACCGCCGCGCCGCCAAACCCTCACCGACGCCGTGTCCGGAATCGCCCACCTGCACAACATCGTCCACGCCGACTGACATCAACATTCAACGCCGCCAACCCACACCACCCGTTACGAGACAGCCCTTGGCCAAGCTGGAAGACATCAGCGCCGACTACATCGCCACCCTCACCAGCCAACAGGTCTTCGACGCCGTCCGCACCTGGGCCACCGAGCACGACCCCGAACTGGTTGCTGCGCTCGACGCGGAAACCGACCTTGCGCTCCGCGCTCTCGCCGTCGAGCGCGAAGGCGTCGACAACCCGCGCAAGGACCTCCGCAAATGGTCAGACTTCCGGCCCGCCTACGGCTTCTTCTTCCCCCACCTCTTCACGCCGCTCACCGGCGCACGTGACGAGCGCGTCGCCTCGCTCGGGGTGACCCCCGACATCGCCGCCACCTTCGCCCGCGACTTCGCGGACGGCTACGAGCACCTCACCGACCCGCAAGAATGGTTCAACCAGATCCGCGAGCTCGCCGCCAAGCACGGCTTCACCCCCAACGCCAAGGAATACAAGAAGAATCCCGACGCCTACCCCGGCTCGATCCGCGAAGCCGCCCAACTCGTCCGAGTCGCCCTAACCGGTTCCACTCGCAGCCCCGACCTGCACGCCATCACCCAGGCACTCGGCGCTGACGAAGTCCTGCACCGCCTGCAGGCACTGGCCGCGACTCCGAGGACGGAATGACCCCCGAGGACGACCACGACCCGACGAATCCAGCCAGGCACGCCACACCGCCCGGCGATCCTGAACCGCTGTCCGCCGACGAGCCGAGCAGCCACGACGCCCAAGTCCAGGAGATGAAGGCCGGTGCGGCGCCGCTCGTCCGGATCATCCCGATCGCCGCCCAGACACCACCACGCAACCGGCCGGGACACGCCGCAATCGCTACGGTTCCCTTCCTCACCGTGGCCGCCGTGCGCTGGAGCAAGGTCACCGTCGGCGACACGATCGGACGACTGGTCCACCTCCTCCAGGAAAGCGGCGGAAACCTGGCTGGCCAAACACACGACCGCCACCCTCACGTGGACCGTCAGCAGCACGGGACCGACCGGTGACGACGGCGCCGACGCATCCACGCCACCCTGGGTACGCCTGGACGCCACGTTCGCCGGTGCGTGGTCGGGACGCTTCGCACTCGCCGCGTCCGCACCGCGCCTCGCGGAGAACCTCTGGTGCGTCGCCGCATCGCCGTTGGTGGGCATCCTCCCCGACGAGGCAGCCGACAAGGCACTTCCGCCGGCCGGGTACACCACACCAGTTGCCTGGACGTCATTCACCGATGCCCTGGACAACTCGGTTCACACCACAACTCGCCCACCCCAAGCCATTCGCGACCTCGTCACACAGTCGATCTGGCCTGGGGCAGACCGACTCAGGAAGCGCAACCGGTGATGAGGTGACGGCGATCTCGCACTGGGTCCCACCTGGCAGGCCTGGGCTCTGACGGCTGGCGGGCGGCCTGATCAGTCAACGGCGTCGTCGATGAGACCGTACGGAGGAACGGCACGGTTGCGGGTGTAGCGAACAACGACGTCAGCCGCAGCCAACTCGGGAGGACTGTTGTCCACGACGACAAACAGGGCTCCCACGCCTCGGCCGGCGAGCCAGTCCTCGACATGTCGGTAGAAGTTCTCCCAGGCTTCCGAAGTTGGTAGCCACACATGATCGCGGATTTGTGGCCTGAGCTGGGGAAACGGCCGGACGATCACGCTGACCTGAGCGGGGTCACCGCAGCGGTCCGAAGAACGTGCGCAGGTCCGCGGCCAGCTGGGTCGGCGCCTCCATCGCCGGGAAGTGCAGGCCCCGCTCGAACTCGGTCCAGTGCGCGTCGGGCGCCGCCGGGACGAGCTTGCGGACCGTCTCGTCCGCGCCGAATACGGCGAAACCCTGCGGTACGGCGGGCGGCGCTCCCCAGTCCGACGAGTGTGCCTGCTCGTAGAGGGTGTGCGCGGCGGTGGCGCCGGAGCTGGTGAACCAGTAGAGGCTGACCGTGGTGAGTAGCTGGTCACGGTCGATCGGCAGGTCTGTCCAGGCCTCGAACTTCTCCGCGATCCACGCGAGCTGCAGCAGCGGCGAGTCGACCAGGCCATAACCGATGGTCTGCGGCCGGCTGTTCTGGATCGCCAGGTAGCCGGAGCCTTCCTTGGTGAACTCGGTCATCCGATCCAGGATCACCTTGTCGACCGGGTCGTTCTCGTCGAGCCGGTCGGCCATGCCGGGCAGGAAGGTGGCCGCGCTCGCGGCGGTCATCGGGTCGGTCACCACGTGCACGCCGATGACATGCTCGCCGTCGAGGGAACCGACCATGCCGGACACGCCGCCGCCGATATCGCCGCCGTGCACGCCGTACCGATCATAGCCGAGCCGGCGCATCAGCTCGATCCAGGCGCGCGCGGTGCGGCCCATCGACCATCCGGTCGAGCGCAGCGGTGTGGAGAAGGCGTACCCGGGCAGCGACGGCGCGACGACGTGGAACGCCTGGCCGTCGGCCGGGTTCACCAGCGGCTCGATGAGCTGCTGGAATTCGGCGACAGTGCTCGGGAAGCCGTGCGTGATCAGCAGCGGCTTCGCGTCGGGCCGGTCGGATCTGACGTGCAGGAAGTGGATGCGCTGGCCGTCGATCTCGGTGGTGAACTGGGGGTACTGGTTGAGCCTGGCCTCCTCGGCGCGCCAGTCGTACCGCGAGCGCCAGTACTCGGCGAGCTCGGTCAGGTAGTCCGGCGGCACACCGCGGGTCCACCCGACGCCGGGTAGCTCGCCCGGCCAGCGGGCATTGGCCAGCCGATCGTGCAGGTAGTCGAGGTCGGCCTCGGGGATCTCGATGCGGAAGGGGCGGATCTCGTGGCTCATCGTGTCTCTCCTCGTCTCGTGCGGACGGGAGCAACCTACGAACGATTGCGGAATATTACGTTCCTGGATACCGAGGCAAAATCGAGGAATGTTGGAAACCTCGGCACGCCTGCTGCGCCTGCTGTCCCTGCTGCAATCCCGGCGCGACTGGACCAGCGCGGAGCTCGCCACCCGGCTCGGTGTCACCACCCGCACCATCCGAAACGACATGGACCGGTTGCGCAGGCTCGGCTATCCGGTCGACGCGCGACCAGGGGTGGCGGGCGGCTACCGGCTCGGCGTCGGAGGCACGCTGCCGCCGCTGCTGCTCGACGACGAGGAGGCGGTGGCGGTCGCGATCGCCTTGCGGACCGTTGCGAGCAGCTCGATCGCCGGCATGGAGGAGACCTCGGTGCGCGCGCTCGCGAAGCTGCAGCAGGTACTGCCGTCGCGACTACGTCACCGGGTCGGCGCCTTCCAGTCGTCCACGCTGCCGATGCCTTCGACCGGTCCTCGCGTGAACCCGGACGTGCTGACGATGATCGCCAGCGCCTGCCGCGACCACGAGCGCCTGCGGTTCGACTACCAGACGCACTCCGGGGCGGCCAGTCGCCGATCTGTGGAGCCCTACCGCCTGGTCAACGACCGGCGACGCTGGTACCTGGTGGCCTGGGACATGGATCGAGACGACTGGCGCACCTTCCGAGTCGACCGGATCGACCTGCGGACCCCGACCGGACCGCGCTTCACCCCGCGTGCACTACCACCCGACGCAGAGATCACCGCGCGGTTGGCGCGTGGGATCGGCGAAGCAACCTGGCGGTACCGGGCACGGGTAATCGTGCACGCGCCCGCGGCCGCAGTGCGAGCCCGGCTCCCGATCCCGGCCGACATCGAGTCGCTGAGCCACGACCGGTGCGCCTTCGAACCCGGGTCGGACCACCCGCAGATGCTCGCGATGTACCTGGGCATGCTGGACGCGGACTTCGACGTCATCGACTCACCAGAACTGGTCGACGCACTCCGCGAACTCGCCGCCCGCTATCAACGCGCGGTCGACACCAGTCCGTGAATCTCACAGTCCCCAGAACGGGCCGGACAACCCGACCCCGGGCAGGTATTCAGCGGCCGCCGCCGGCTCGCGGCGAACATATCCCCGGTCCAGCCGGCCGCCGTACCAGTGCTCGGCCAGCCGCCAGAGGGTGGCCAGGTCCATGACGTATCCGCGAGGACAAATCTGGATGTGGAACGTCACCAACCCACAACAACCACACCTCCTCGCCACCCTGGACCGCGCCCGACAATCCACCTGGAGCCTGGTCTTCAGCCCCGACGGACACACCCTCGCCGCGGCCACCACTGACCTCACGCTCTGGGAGACCGACCCAGAACGCCATCGCCACACAGATCTGCTCCACCGCGGGCGACCCCCTCCTGGGGCACCCGATCCCGCGGCACCACCACCGAACCCACCAAATCCGGCGTCGTAGGCCAGCGTGGCGACCCCCGCTCCTGGCGAATGCCCCCGCCTCGATCCGGTGGTCCTCGCGCGGGCGCGCCCCGGCGCAGTGCAGGAGGACGATCGCGGACAGCGGACGCGTGGAGTTGGCCGGGCACCGCAGAGTGGCCGGCAGCCCGCGTCACGGAACTGGCCCAGGGGGCACGAGTCCCCGAACGACAGGCCCTGCAGGTACGGCAGCGGCAGCATCTCGGTGATCTTCGGGTATTACGCGCCTACGGGGCAGAATCGCCGAGGAGAACCGCTTCCGCTCGTCCGTCACCGGGTCGGTGCGCTTGTCGTTGCCCCGCACCGGATCACCTATACCGCGCCGACGCTGGTCAGCACCTCACATGACAAGGAATAGCCGTTGTGCACGACCCGGTTAGCCGTAGCCGCGCTCAGGAACGCCCGAGCTGCCTCACTGCCACCCAGTGCTCCTCGTCAGCCCACAGCCGAGCGAACCGTCCCACTGCGTCGGAGGCCAGGGCAGGATGGCTGTTGGGGCGAGCAGCATCCACCGCGGCCTTGATGGACCGGCTCACGGTCGGTGGGATCGCCGCGATCCTGGCGGCGAGATCCTCGTAGGCCGACTGGAAACCGGCGCGAGGAACCTCCAGATCGACGAGTCCGATATCGGTGGCATCGGCAGCGTTGAGCCTCTCGCCGGTCAGCAGCAGCCGTAGTGCCACACTCCTACCCACAAGGTCGACCAGACGTTCCAGACCACCCCACGCCGGCATGATGGCGAGCTGTGACTGGTTGAACGCGATCGTGACATCGGCCGCGGCCACACGAAGATCGCAGGCAAGCGCAACCTCGGCGCCTCCACCCAATGCGTGCCCGTTGAGCGCGGCGATCGTCGGCATTCGCAGTGCCGCGACGGTGTCGAGTAGCCGTCTCATCCGGTCGGCCATCACGGTGGCCTCGGCCACAGTGCGCAGCACGGCGAAGTCCTTCAGGTCTCCACCTGACACGAACGCGCGATCGCCGCTCCCTCGTAGCACCACGACGGCCGCGTCATCCTGCTCGACCTGGGCAAGGGCGGCCCCGAGCTCATCGATGGTCCGCAACGAGATCGCGTTGCGCGTCGCGGGTCGGTCGATCGTGATCGTCGCGACCCCAGCGACGTGCTGAACCCGGACCTCGGTCACGAGCCACTCCGATTGCCCACGGGTAAAATGTAATATATCATCCTGCTCATGGCAAGGTTGAGCGATCGAGTGCATCGCGCCGACCTGGTGACGGAGTCGGGTCTCCCCGTCCAGGCGGCGTACGGTCCGAGGCCCGATAACGACGAGGTCGCTTCGCCTGGCCAGTTTCCCTTCACTCGTGGCAACTTCGCACACGGGTATCGCGAGCGGCTCTGGACGTTCCGGCAGTACTCCGGGTTCGGGACCGCCGAAGAATCGAACGAACGCTACAAGTACCTACTGAAGGAGGGAGGCACGGGCCTGTCCGTGGCCCTTGACCTTCCATCGCAGATCGGCCACGACTCGGACCACCCCGATGTGGCGGAGGAAGTCGGCCGTGTCGGTGTGGCCATCGACTCGTTGCGAGATGTCGAGATCCTGTTCGATCAGATCCCGCTCGGCGACATCAGCACCAGCTTTACGATCAACGGCACGGCCGCCATTCTGCTGGCGTTCTACGTAGCCGCCGCCGAGAAGAGTGGCGTGCGACGCAGGGAACTCCGTGGCACGATCCAGAACGACATTCTCAAAGAGTACGCCGCGCGTGGAACATGGATTTGGCCGCCTGCACCGTCGTTGCGTCTCATCGCCGACTCCATCGAGTTCTGCGCGGACGAGGTCCCGCGGTTCAATGCGATCTCGGTTGCCGGAGCACACTTTCGCGACGCTGGCGCCACTGCTGCCCAGGAGATGGCCTTTACACTGGCCGACGGCGTCGCGTATTGCGATGAGGTCGTGTCCCGCGGCCGGCTCACGATTGACGACTTTGCGCCGCAGGTGTCGTTCTTCTTCTACACACATGGCGACTTCTTCGACGAGATCGCCAAGTATCGGGCAGGGCGGCGGAAGTGGGCTCGCATCGTCAAAGAGCGGTATCAGCCCAAGGACGACCGCGCTTGCAGGTTTCGAGTCGGGTGTGTGTGCGGTGGCTCGTCGCTCTACGCCAGCGAGCCCCAGAACAACATCATCCGCGTGGCATACGAGGCAATGGCCTCGGTGCTGGGCGGCGTGCAGTCCATGTTCACCGCGGCATGGGACGAGCCTTTCGCGCTCCCGACACAGGAGACCACGACGCTGGCGCTGCGCACGCAGCAGATTCTCGCTCACGAGACCGGCGTGACCAGGACGGTCGACCCCCTTGGCGGCTCCTACTTCGTCGAGGAGCTCACCGACGCGATGGAGGAGCGCATCAGCACCATCATGGATCAGCTCGAGCAGGCGGGTGGCGTGGTCAGCGCGATCGAGTCGGGGCGTCTCCAGCAGATGATCGCGGACACGGCGGCGGATCGCCACGCGCGCATCGAGTCCGGCGATGAGGTGGTCGTCGGGGTCAACACGTACGCATCGGACGCGCACCCGCCCGACATCGAGGGTTATGAGTTGGATCCCGCTGGAGTGCACCGGCAACTGACGCGGCTCGCCGAGGTCAAGCGAACCCGTCATGCACAGGGTGTGAAGGCACGGCTGCGCGCGCTCGCCACGGCGGCTCGGGCAACGAACAATCTCATGCCACTGCTCGTCGACTGCGCCAACGAGTACTGCACGATCGGCGAGATCACCGACGTGCTGCGTGATGAATGGGGCGAGTTCCAGCAGCCGAAGGTGATCTGAGATGCCGTTACGGCGCAGGATACTGATCGCAAAGGCTGGCTTGGACGGCCACGATCGCGGCGCGAAAATAGTGGCACGGATCCTGCGTGACGCGGGTTACGAGGTCATTTACACGGGGATCCGGCAACGTCCTGCTGAGATCGCGGCGGTCGCCATTCACGAAGATGTCGACGTGGTGGGTCTGAGTGTTCTGAGCGGTGCGCACATTGGCCTGACACGGAGGATAATCGTGGCACTCGCCGAGCACGACGCGACCGACATCACGATCGTCGTGGGTGGCACGATCCCGTCACGTGACAGGGAGAAGCTCATCGAACTCGGTGCCGCGGCGGTCTTTCCCACCGGCACCTCCACGGCACAGATCCTCGACGGCATCGATAGCCTGTTCGCCGCCGACAATGAGAAGAACGTCCACGTCGGGCCGTATGCCGTGTCCGACTACACTCCCCCGACGCATGCTCACAAAACCCGCTGATATGTTAGGATCAAGTATATGGGGCTACCTGGATTTAGATGAGGTGACGCTGTGGACTCAGCCCTGAATGGAGAGCCCTGGCCCGTACCTTACGCCGCTGAGCGCGTCTGGCGGCGACTGGGCGGAACGGCTCGTGACCGGATAGCGCAGGAGCTCCGTGACCGTATCCTTATCGGCGATCTTCCACCCGGCTCGCGAATTGACCTGGACAGCCTCGCCGAGGAGTTTCACAGTAGCCGGACTCCTATCAGAGAGGCTTGCCTGGAGTTGGCCCATGACGGTCTGATCACCGTGGCGCCGCGAAGTGGCATCAAGGTTATCGGCGTCACCGCGGAGGACACGCTCGAGAACTTCATGTTGATGGCGGTTATGATGGGTGTGGCTTCCGGGCTCGCGGCGGAGCGAATAACACCCGAGGAGCTGGAGAAAATCCAGGAGCTTCGTAACGACGTCGTTACGGCTGCCAGAGTCAGCGGCGATGTCGTGACCGCGAACTGGATGTTTCATCGAGAAATCAATCGGGCAACGAAGTCTAGCCGACTACTGCGGCTCATCGGCCAGACCGGACGTCTGATCCCAATCACTTTCCTCCACTGGTTTCCCAAGCAGATCCCCTGCAGCTTGTCTGAACATGATGCGCTTGTGGACGCACTCGCCAACCGCGACGCGGCAGCCGCGCGGCTCGTGACAGAGCAGCACTTCGCCGAACCTGCACGACTGCTGGCATCACGTATGCGTAGTGAGAGATCCGCACCGACAAACGTTCTGAACCTTCCCGGCTCGGAGTGAGCCAGTCGAGCAGAGCCACAACCGAGGCAGCTTGTCGTCAATATTTCTCGGTAGCGGCTTTGCTGGCGTTTCGTCGAGTGGAGGCATCACGTGGCAATGGACGGAATAGCCGACGTGGCCGTCTATGTCCCAACTTTCACGTTGACTCCCGAGCTCGCCGACGCACTGGGTTCGCCGATAGGGGTGCCCGTGTCCGCGCCAGACGAGGATCCCGTCACGATGCTGTGGGAGGTCTTCGACGCAATCGGACCGGCATCGGGCGACGAGACCGTGATGCTCGCCGGGTCCCCATCGGACCTGGAACCACGAGCAGTCCTCGCACACCTCATCGCGTCGGGCGTGACGGGGCAACCATCGAGCCTGCTCGCCGCGAGCTCGCACATGGGTCCCGCCGCTATCCTCGCCGCCTTGAAGGATCTCGATCGGCCGGCGACAGCGGGGATCGTGGATCGCACCCGCCAGTCGCCCGTCGCGCCACCTCACCCGGAGCTGTCCATCGCCTTGCGCACCGGTGAACCGCGGATCGCCGAGATCACCGCGTGCTCGACCCGCGCATCTCTCACCTTCGATCGCTGGGCGGACTTGGCATCCAGCGCTGGGGACGACCGATTTGTGGAGACGGCCCTCCAGACGGAGGCGACGATACTGCTCGACGAGCTTCTCAAGGAGGCCGGGCGGTCCAAACAGGATCTCGCCGGAGTGATCATCAGCACCAGCCATCGTCTGCGAACGTCCGCGCTCGCCGCGAGGTGGGAAGTTCGCGAGGTCGTGCAGCCGAGAGCCAGTCCGCACGGCGCCGCCGCTGTGCTCCGCGAGTCGCTCCGCCGGCTGGCCGAGGCTGGCGTCGGCGCGACGCTGGCCGTGCTCGATCTCGGTTGGGGTGTGAGCGGAGCCGTTCTGACGGCGGGCCGGGACGTCGCTCGTGCGGCCGCGTCCACCGAACCTGGGACGACGGGCACCTACGACTACCGGGAGTGGACCACGGCAATTCTGGACACCGACTCAACGGGACCGTGGACCTCTCCCCAGGAACTCCGGCGAGATGCGCCGCTGTTGCTCGGTCGCGCCGGATACAAATGTCTCGCATGTCAGTCCGTCGGTTTTCCCTCGTCCCATGTGTGCGAACGGTGCGGGAAAAGCACGGTCATCTCCGAAACTCTCGCCCGTACCGGAACGGTCTTCACCCACACGATCGATCACCTGTACGACGGTTCGAAGGCCATCCAGATGGTCGTGCTCGACATGGACGGTGGCGGGCGCTTCTACTCCCAGGCCGCCAAGGACGTCGGACCCGCACTCGGTGTCGGCGACCGCGCTGGGCTCGTCTTGAGGCTGGTGCATCGGTCGGGAGATCTTCCGCACTATTTCTGGAAGGTGAAGCATGGCACCGACGGCTAGCACGCACCGCCCCGACACGGTCCGGGACGAACGCGGTGACGATGTCGCCATCATCGGCGCGGCCTGCACCATGTTCGGTGAGCTGTTCGACCACAGCTTCGGCGACCTGGCCAGGAGCACGGCCCTCGCCGCGATCGCCGACGCGGGCCTGACCATCGCGGACATCGATGCGGCCTGGCTGGGTACCGCGTTCGCGTACACCTACTCGGATGAGGGCAACGCTGGCACCTCTCTGGCCGAGCCGCTCGGCATGGCAGGGAAGCCGGTTACTCGAGTCGCGGCATACTGTGCCTCCGGGCTCGACGCCATCCGCAACGCTGTCGCCGCACTGAAGGCCGGTACCTGTGACATCGCGCTGGTGGTCGGTGCCGAGAAGATGCGCGATGTCGGGCCACGCGGCAGCCTGGTCGCCCAACACGTCGATCGCGGTCACCCGCTGCTGGCCAAGGGGCGCACCGCGCCCGGCATGTTCGGCCTGGTCGCGGAGAGGTACCGAGCCGACCATGGCGACCCGCGCGAGGCCATGACGGCGGTCGCGATCAAGAACCACGCCTACGGCGCCATGAACCCGCGAGCCCACTTTCGCAGGGCCGTCACCACGACCCAGGTTGAGTCGGCACCCGCTCTCTCGGGCATGATCGGCCTGCTGGACGCGTGTCCGACGACGGACGGCGCCTCGGCCGTCGTCCTGATCCGCGCGGCGGACGCCCGCGGTCGCCGCTCAGCCACGATCACCGGCATCGCCACCTCCAACGACCTCGGCTATTTCACCGCGCAGTTCTCCCAACGTTTCGACTTCGTCAGCTTCGAGGCCACGCGCAACGCGGCCACGTCGGCCTTCAAGCAGGCCGGTGTAACGGTCCCGATCGAACAGATCGACGTCGCGGAGGTACACGACTGCTTCACGATCACGGAGATCGTCAACTACGAAGATCTGGGTCTGTGCCAACCTGGTGAGGGCCGGGAGCTGGTGCTCTCGGGCGCAACCGGACCGGCGGGACGCCTGCCGGTGAACACCAGCGGCGGGCTGAAATCCTGTGGTCACCCCATCGGTGCCACCGGAGTCCGAATGGTGGTCGACATCTGCGATCACCTGTGGCGCCGAGCGGGTGAGCGACAGGTGGACGGGGCCCGACGCGGCTTGGCGCACGCGCTGGGCGGACCCGGTTCGCTGGCTTGTGTCGCGGTGCTCGAAGACACCAGCTCATAGCGCCATGACCGTTCAACGCCGAAGCCGCGTGCTGCCTCTTGCCGAGGCGATCCGTGCGTTCGTGCACCCGGGAGACACGATTCACGCGGCATACAACGATGCCCGGCCGAACGCCGCGCTCATGGAGGTGCTCCGACGATTCCGTGGCGAGAGTCCAGGACTGACGCTCGTCACCGCCGGACTCGTGAGCCCGCAGCATGCCTTGGTGCACAACGGTGTCGTCACACGCCTGATCACGAGCTTCGCAGGAGAGAACTACCCGAAGCCCAGGCCCAACCGGATCTTTCAGGCAGCGGTCCAGAATGGACGCGTTACCGTCGAGAACTGGTCACTGCTGTCGTTGACCACGCGACTCATGGCGGGTGCGTTGGGTCTTCCCTACATGCCTGTCAGGTCACTGGCTGGCTCAGGCCTCGCCGCGGATCTTCAGTCCGACTACAGGGAGGTCGACGACCCGTTCGGTTCGGGATCACGCACGGGGGTGGTGTCAGCGCTGCGGCCCGACGTCGTGCTCCTGCAGGGAGTCGTGGCCGACGCCTCGGGAAATGTCGTGCTCGGCGCACCCTTTGGCGAAGGCGCATGGGGTGCCCTTGCCGCACGTCGAGGCGTGATCGCATGCGTGGAGCGCATCGTCAGCACTGACGAGATTCGCGCGCATAGTGCTCTGGTGAAAATACCCGCGCATGTCGTGCTCGCCGTATGTGAAGTCCCTTTCGGGTCGCATCCATACGGCCTCTATAATCCCGGCTTTCCCGGAGTCGACGGGTACATTCAGGACGACGCGTTCATGACCGATGTCCTGACGGCCTCACGCACGCCGGCCGCGTTCGACGCATGGACGGCTGAATGGATTGCCGGCACCCGTGATCACGCGGAGTACCTCGCCAAGATCGGCTCCACCCGGCTCGACGACCTCGCCCATGCCGCACGTCCGGGCGGCTGGCGCGACGGTGTGCCAACAAGCTCCCGGGCCGGCCAGAAGCAGTACACCGGCAACGAGTACTTGATCGTCACCGCCGCGCGGGAGATCCGGCGGCGGGTCGAGTCGGATGCGCACGACGCCATCCTGGCCGGCGTCGGGCACGCCAACCTTGCGTCCTGGCTCGCGGTCGACGCGTTGCAGGACGCGGGCCTGGCAGTGGAGCTCATGGCCGAGATCGGCATCTTCGGATACCGGCCCCAACCCGGAGAGCCGTACATCTTCTCCCACAGGAATCTGCCGACCTGCACGTTGACCACCGACGTCATGACGGTTCTCGGCGCGTTCGTCGGCGGTCCGAGTACCCGATCGCTCGGTGTGATCGGCGCCGGTTACGTCGACCAGGATGCAAACAGCAACTCGACCTGGGCCGAGAACGGTGGCTTCCTCCTGGGCTCCGGAGGTGCCAATGACATCGCCTCAGCCGCCGACGAGTTGCTGGTGATGCTCGCGCACGAGCGCAGCCGCTTGCTTCAGCGGTTGTCCTACGTCACGAGTCCCGGGTCACGGGTGCGGACGATCGTGACCTCCGCTGGCGTGTTCCACAAACATGCACGAGAACTCGTACTGACCCGCTACCTTCCTCTCGCCGGAGAAGGACGCGACGCCGCCTTGGACCGTATCGCCGCGAGCTGTCCATGGCCCTTCGCGGTGACGTCCGAGGTCGCGCCCGAGCCACCCCCTTCCCGGGAAGAACTGGATCGCCTTCGCAGCTACGACCCCAAGCACCTGTTCCTGGGATCCGAACTGGTTGGCTAGCTGGGTGATTCCTCATGGCGTCGGCAGGCAGATTCGAGCCCCCGCGGCCCGGGCCATGCGCTGCTTCGCCGCGTCGGCGCTCAGCCTCGTTCGAGCAGTGCGGTAATCTGGCGAACGGCCGAGTCGGCACGGTCCCGCAACTCGCCGTCGGAAAGCGTCCCAATGGGATGCTCGACCACGACGATCCGCATCGACGGCAGCCCCAGAGACGAGGCGACCGTTCCCGCGAGCGATCGGAACGGCTCCGAGCACAGCATGATGGCGGGTATACCATTGCGCTCCAGCGTGGCCGTGTCGTGGCAACTCCACGAGGTACACGAACCTCAATCGCCGGTGCCAGTTATTCCGATGTCTACGAGGCCACGCAGGCGCGCCATGATCGCCCCGTCCGCGGGCGCGGCCACGCTCGCCTTCCGCTCGTGCGCGACAGTCACAGTACCGATCGGCGAGGCGAGCCCTTCGGCAACGCGTCGCAGCAAGGTGCCGGCGTTCGGTTTGGTGTTCTCCAGGGTGCCAACCCGGAGCGGTCGCCGGCTCGGCAGCGTAGCCAGCTCGTGAACACGCTCACCGTTCGCCGCCGCGACGGGGTTGTATATACGCAACAGGATCGCCTCCTCGTCAGGCACTCACGGAGCCGACGTGTCGAGCAGCGCGGTGACGGCATTGGACACGCCGAAGCCCGGCAACACGCAGGAGTGCTTCCCTGAGCCACCGCCAACCAGCACTTTGAACATCTCCGGTGCGCTCACCACGGGCATCATCGCCGTGTCGCGTTGCTGCCCAGCTAACCACGGCGGCCACACGTGCAGCCCCCATAGGTTGAGCAGTTTCAGCCTGGCCAGCTCGATGCGAGCATTCTCGTAGAGGTACATCTGCACGTCTTTTCGGCTGAAGCCACCGCCGGCCACGGTCTGCGCATGCTCCGGCGACAGCACGACGAAAACCTCCGCACCCATCAGGTACGGATGGTTGCTGCCCAGTTTCGTCGCCGCGTCCGCGATGGTGAGAAGGACGCCCTCCGCGTCAGTGCTGACATGCTCGCTGACGTTCTGCGGATTCTCGGCCGCCACCACCGTCACCGCGCTGGCGTCGGTGTCCGCGCCGAACTCATCCACGCAGTAGGGCGGCCACGGGCTCTCCGTGGTGTTCTCCGCGATGCAGAACGAATACTTGCTCGGCTGGCCCTGGGTTGCCTTGTCCCGCGCACCCGGATAAGCCCCACCGACGTTCATCAACACCAGCCGCACCGCGCGGCCGATCGTCGCGTTGGCACGATTGCCGGGGCCGAACATGCCGGCTCCGGAATTCATCCCGAGATCCTGTGCCACCGGTCCGTGCACGACGAGCAGTGGTGCGACCGGATGAGTCGTGGTCTGGACGCTCAACAGGTTGAACTGCTTGCGCAGCATGCACTTGACGGCCAAGACCAGCACGGGAAAGTACTCGGCGCGGCATCCGGCCATGATGGCGTTGGCCGCCAGCCGCTCGAGCGTGACCTCCCCGCCGCCGGGGAGCATGTGTCGCTCCTCATCGAACACGATGTCCCCCACGGCAGCGAGGAACTGACTCATGCGTTCCGGCGTGGACGGCACGATCGGCAGGCCATCACCCCAACCGTCTCGCATGGACTGCTCGTAGAGCTGATCCGGGTCATCGGAAACACCGATCCAGTCGTCGCTGTCGAGTGGCGGTACCGCACGCCCCGCCGCGCCCGTGTCGATGCTCATGTGCTGGGCCCTTCGTCGTTCAGATGACCTCGCGCCGTTTCAGCTCGATGAACTCCGCCTCGGACATACCCAATTCCTGGCGGTACCACCAATCGTTGTCCGCCCCGAGCGGCCGGCCGACCCACCGCAGGTATCCAGGATTACTTGCCATGCGGGGCACAACGTCCTGGACCTTGACCGTTCCCAGCGTCGGGTGCGGCATGTCCACCACAACCTGTCTGGCCTGGAAATGGGGATCGTTCATGATGTCCTCGACCGAGAGCACCGGGCCCATGGCGGCTTCGGCCTTCACGAACGCGTCGAGCACCTCCGCCGAGTCCCGCTCGGCGATCCACTCGGCGATCAGCGCGTCGACCTCGTCCGCGTTCTCCAGCCGAGCGGCATTCGTGGCGAACCGCGGGTCGTCGATCAGGTCCGAACGGCCGATGGCGGTCAGCACGCGGAGCGCGATCGTGTTCGTAGCCCCAGAGATCGCGAGCCACTTCCCGTCCTTCGCCCGATACATGTTGCGCGGGGAATTGAACGGTATGCGATTGCCCGTCCGGTGCTGGACCACACCGAGTTGGTCGAACGCCGGCACCTGCGGCCCCAGCAACGACATGAGCGACTCCACGATGGACAGGTCGACGACCTCGCCGGTCGTGCCATCGGAGTGGTCCCGGTTCCACAGGGCCACCATCGCCGCGAACGCACCAAGGTAGCTGGCCGTGCCGTCCGCGAGGCCGAAGGGCGGCAACATCGGCGGACCGTCCTCCTCCCCATTGATGTGGGCGAAGCCACTCATCGCCTCGGCGAGCGTGCCGAAGCCCGCCCGGGAGGAGTACGGCCCGGTCTGGCCGAACCCGGTCGTCCTGACCACCACGAGGCCTGGCCGCTCCCGCATCAGCACGTCCACGCCGAGACCAAGGGCCTCCAGCTTGCCCGGGCGCATGTTCTCGACCACGACATCGGCCCGCCGAACCATCTGGAGCAGCAGGTCGGGCCCCTCGGGAGCCTTGAGGTTCAGCGTGACCGTCCGCTTGTTACGGCCGGCGACCAGCCACCACATCGACTCGTCGTCCTTGCGCCACCCCATGTTCCGGACCGGGTCACCGCCTCTCGGCTCGACCTTGATCACGGTCGCACCGAAGTCCGCGAGCAGCGTGGCGACGAGTGGCCCGGCGAACATCGTGCCGATGTCCAGCACGACGACATCCTTCAACGGGGCGGGGGCGGAGGTACTGTTCATCGAGCGGTCCTAGTCTCCTGGCGCAGGGGATCCATACCCAATGCTCGTGCCGGGTTGACACACGTCATCGTCTCGATGTCGGCTCGAGACAGGCCACAGTCCAACATCGCCTCGACGTACCGGACCATGCCCTCGACCGGACACGGGTTGTGCGGCTGCCCGAGGTCCGTCGCCATGATCGTCGACTCCACACCGACCGCGCGAACGCGTTCCGCCACCGACGATGCCGGCCAGTCCAGCGGCGGGTACATCACCACCGCCACCCGTTCGAACCACACGTCCCCCGCTGCCGCCAACTCGCGTTGCTCGTCGACGCCGAGCCCGATGAACGGCATGTCAGGATGAGTCACGATCACTCTGCGTACCCCACGCCGTCTCGCGCGCTCGACCACCAGCATGACCTCCTCGGCGGACAAGTGCCCGGTCGCGAGGGTGAGTCCACATTCGGCGATTGCCGCGAGCACCCGGTCGACGAGCGGGTTGAGCTGACCGGATTCGTCCACAATGGTGACTGGTGTCGGACGCGGCTCGCCCTCACCGGGCAGCGTGGGGAAGTTGCCGACGTCCTGCATAACGTGGTTCGACGAGTCGATGGTGGGCAGCCACACCACCTTCGCACCCAGCCGAGCGGCGCTGGCCACCGCGGGGGCGTTCAGGCCGCCGCTGGAGTACGCGTTCAACGCGAGACCGCCGAACACGTCGAGACCGGTGAGGTCGGCAACCAGACCGGCACGCCCTGCCGTCATCGTGTGATGGCTCTTGAGCACCAGCCCCCGGTAACCGGCCGCCCTCGCCCGTCGGGCCAGGGTCAGGTCGTCCAGGAGACGAGGGACCGCGTCCGGCGACGTGTGCACATGCGTGTCGATGATCCCGGTGGGCAGATCTCGCGTTGGCCCGCTCACGCTCGCTCCCCAAGCTGACTCATGCGGTCGGATTGCGCCGCTGGTACAGCGCGATCCGCTGCGCGTGAATCCGATCCCTGCCCTCGGAACCGACGATCCGCTCCTGGAACGTCACCATCCCCCGGTCGGCCTTGCTGGTCCCCCGTACCGAGATGACCGTGCTCTCCAGACGCAGCCGGTCGCCCACGTAGACCGGGACGAGGAACCGCACGTCGTTGAGTCCCAACAGGCCGACCGTACGCTGCTCGGCGATGGCGCCATGCAGCGGCAGCATGACGCCGACGACGAGCGCCCCCGGCAGGACACGGTTGGTGAAGCCCACCTTCTTCGCCAGGTCGATCTCTCGGTGGATGCGCGAGCTGTTGAGCGTCAGGTCGTTGAACAGCTTGAGGTGCGCCATGGTGATGTCGATTTCGGGCGAGACCAACGTACGACCACGGGTGAGGTCCTCGAAGTAGACCGGTGGGGCGTCGCCGTATTCCGGTTCGCGGCCGATGTTTGTCTCCGCGTGTGTCTCCGTCGGCGTCTCCGTCGTCATGATGCGCTCTCCTTCGTACCCGTTCGGTGTGTGGATGCGGTAGCAGGCAAAGCAAGGAGGCGCTCGCGCAACTCATCGTGGCGCAGTCCACCGTCGTCGCCAAACGTGGCGTCCAGCCCGAGGGCCGCGACGTGCTCAAGACCGACGACCGCGCCTTCGGCGGCCGGGCATCGCATGCCCAGCTCGGTGAGGCTGGCGATGGAACCACGCAGATCGTCACTCATGCGCGTGGCGTGCTTCGCGGAATGAGCGAGCAGGTAGTCGTCCACTCCGAAGGCGAGCTCCGCCTCCGCACCCGCACGGAGTCGGAGCCGTCGGAGCACCTCGACGTCGAGGCCGGTCGCCACCGCTCCCAGCACCGCCTCCCACTGCAGTGCCTGATAGCCCTTCGACAGTATTTGCAGAATCGACTTGTACGCGGCCGCCATCCCTACCTGGTCACCGATGACGGTGCAGTCGGCCAACACGACTCCGGCCAGTTGCCGGCATTCCTCGGCTCGTTCGCCCGATACGATGGTGATCGCGTCGCGGCCCGCGAGTATGGGCGGCTCAAGCAGAGCACCGTCGACGTAGCACGCGTCCGGCAGGCGCGCCGAGGCGTCCCGTTTGCGCGAGGGTGGCGCGTTGGTGAGATCGAGGACCAGGTGTCGGGTTCGGTCGAGCGAGGCCGCCGACAGCGTGTCGGCGACCTCGCTGACGGCGGCGCTCAGCGTCGCCACCACGATGAGGTCGCACTCGTCGACCAGGCTGTCGACGGATTCGACGAGGCGAACGTCGGCCTGCGCCGCGCGATCCCGAAACGTCCGTTCGTACGGTGGGAAGTTCCGCGTCCCGTGGTTGTACGCCAGGCACGGTACCGACCGCGCACGATGGAGGGCGAGGTGGTAGCCGACTTCGCCGAATCCGTACAGGCCGACCTTCATGCGAACGTCACTCGCTCACCTTTGCCAACGCATCGACGACATGCTTTCCAGCCATCTGGAGCAGCAGCTCGGGCGTCTGGTAGAGAATGATGTCCACGCCATGCTCGCGCAGCTTCTCCGCACGATCGGTCATCAGGGGAAGCGTGCTGAACCCCATGGCGGTGTTCGCCCACATCGCGACTCCGTACCTGTCGCAGAGCTTGCGGAGCTTGTCGACCATGTCCCACACCTCGGGGTGGTCGCTGTTGACACCGTGTCCGAGCGAGACCGCCGTGTCGGTCGTTCCGATCATCACCACCTTGAGCCCGGGCGTGCTCACGATTTCTTCCATGTTGTCGAAACTCGCCGGGCTCTCGATCAGCGGGACCATCAGCGTGGACTCCTCGAG
This sequence comes from Actinophytocola sp., assembly GCF_050699935.1. Classification (NCBI taxonomy): domain Bacteria; kingdom Bacillati; phylum Actinomycetota; class Actinomycetes; order Pseudonocardiales; family Pseudonocardiaceae; genus Actinophytocola; species Actinophytocola sp. Next base: position 69,584 of record NZ_JBOHGB010000011.1, on the reverse strand, counting down.
GCTCTTCACGTGAGCATCAAAGGTCTCCCTCGTGAACGGAATCGCGGACAGGTTGCGATGCCACTCGCCGGCAACCTTGAGTACTCCCTCGACCTCCCAGCGATCGCTCACCGAGAAGACCACTCCCTCGGCGCCGATGCTGAGCGCGCGGCCGGCGTCGACGATGATCTGCCCGTTTCGCTGCACCGCCCAGGGCTCGGCCTGGACTCTGATCAACATCGTCATGCCGCGCTCCCGGCCGGCGCGCACCATGTCCGCGGCGTCCCGCCAGGTCGTCTCGGTGAACATAAGGTCGACGACCGTGCAGTCGAATCCGGCCTCGGCAAGTGTCACCATCAATGCGCTACCCGGTGAGAGGGAGATGGTGCTCGTCGCCGTCTTCTTCTGCTCGAGTTTGGTCCAGAGCCGTGTTGCGCCACTCATAGAGAAACCACCCGTGGTTGTGTGTTGGAGTCGGACTACTTGATGCAGAACTCGAGCGTGGTCACTGGGCCACCCTCGCCGCGTTCGCCTCACGAGCGCCGGCCTCTTGCCAGCGAAGAGCTCTCCTCGTGGTCGCTCCGGCGAACGCATTGGCGATGTAACCGACAGCGACCAGGACCGACAGCGTGGCGAACGTTCCCGACGTGTTGAACTGGGCAGCGCTGCGGGAGACCAGGAATCCGAGGCCGCGGTTCGCCGCCAGAATCTCTCCGACGACCGCGCCCACGAGCGAATAGGGAATGCAGATGGTAAGTCCCGTCGCGATCCACGACAAAGCGGAAGGGAGTATGACATATCGGAATATGTGCAGGCGTCCGGCACCCATGATCTTGACGGCGTTGATAAGTCGGCTGTCGACGGCCTGCACGCCGGTGTAGACAGTCGAGAACATCAGAAAGAAGACCAGGACCGCGGTCAGCACGACCTTGAACTCGTCACCGATGCCGAACCAGAGTATGAGCAGCGGCGCGACCGCCAAGCGTGGGAGGCTGTATGCCGCGGTGATGAACGGTTGCAGGACTCGGCCAAGCGGTTTGACTCGACCGAGAATCAACGCTACGAGCAGGGCTATACCGGTGCCGACCAGGAAGCCGAGTCCCGCGACACGCAACGTCACCACTCCGTGGTAGAACAAGCTACCATCGGTTATCCAGTCGGAAAGTCGCTCGTATACTGCCGACGGCTTGCTGACAAGAATCTCGTCGACCCACCGACCCGACGAGAACTCCCAGAGCGACAGGAAAGCCAGCAGCACGGCAAGCCTGATGATGGCGTACTTGAGGCGTCCAGACGATGTGCCCGATCCCCGCTTCTTGTTGGCTTGGCCCGTGGCTGACACGGTCGGCCGAGAACTGCCCGATCCCTCCCCGGCGACCGGCTGGTCCGAGGAGCTCTTCGGTGGCGCAACGGCTTTGTCCGTGCTGGTGCGCCCGATCGCCTCGTCCTGGTTCCTCACGGTTCACCCACCCGAACTCCGGAATCGTCCGGCGCGCTGGCATGTAGGAGCAATTCACGTAACTCGGCGTCTATTGCGACATACTCGCTGGTCCCACGCAGGGCACTCATGTCCCGTCCCGTCCCCAGGGGAACGGGAACGTCCCCGACAACGCGTCCATCCGGTACGCCGAGCACGACGACGCGATCGGAGACGAGGACGCTTTCCGAGATGTCGTGGGTGACGAACAGGACGGTTTGGCCGATGGCCTCCACGGTTCTCCGCAACTCACCCTGCAGCTGAGCGGCGAGTTGGGCATCCAGAGCCGCGAAGGGCTCGTCCATGAGAAGCATCTTCGGCGACGCGACCAGGCTCCGCGCCAACAGAGCTCGACGTTTCATGCCGCCCGAGAGTTGGGCGGGAAACTTCTTTGCGCTGTCCTCGAGGCGCATGAGTCGTAACAGTTCCGCGACCTTGGCCTTGATCTCGTCTCGGCTCATCCTGTCGTCGTGCGTGCGCCGCCTGATGAGCAAGGGCAGAGCCACGTTCTGCCAGGTCGTCCGCCACGGCAGGAGCGTGTCATCCTGGGTCATGTATCCAACCGCCGTGTTGACTCCGGCCAGCCGGCGGCCGCCGAAGTGAACCTCTCCGAAGATCGGCGACAGCAGGCCGGCTGCGAGGTTGAGGAGTGTTGACTTCCCGCAGCCGCTCGGCCCGAGAATTGACACGAACTCACCCGGTGAAACATTCAGCGACAGGTCTTGTAGAACGGAATCACCTTGAGGAAAGGCGAACGACACACCTTTCAGTGACAAGATTGGCGTTCGAGTCACATCGACCTCCACGATCGTTGCCCGCCGGCTAGTTGACTCGGTGACTATTCCTGTGCCGCCTTCAGGACGATGTCTTCGTAGGCGATGTCCGAGTAGTCCGTCTCCCCGGACTCATTCATCGACTTGATGAGACCATCGAACAGTTCTTTGGTGATCTTGGCGTTCGGCGACCAGGTCGGAGCGTTGAGTTCGAACCCGAGTTGGAAGGCCTCCGGGTCGGTGTCGCTGTAGTACTCGGTCCTGAGCATCTCACCCGCGCTCTCGGCATCGTCGTCGAACATCGCATACGCGTCGTTCAGCGACTGGTACACCGCATCGGCGGCCTCCGGATTCTGTTCGACCCAGTTCCTTGTGGCCGCAACGCTCGCAAACAGAGCGCCGATCTCGGGTACATCACCATCGGGAAGGGAGATCCACTTGAGTCCGCTTCCATCGAGGATGTTCCGTTCGAGCCCGACACCCGCGGCATGCGAGACGGCGTCGTACTGTCCTTGGGTCAACCCGTCGCTTAGCGTCGGAAAGTCCGCGACATTGATGATCGTCACGTCTCGATCGGGATCCAACCCGCCGGCCTGAAGGATGAGCCGAAGGAACAGGTCGTTTGCCGAACCGGCCGTGGCGGTACCGATCTTCAGTCCCCGAAGTGCCTGAATCCGTTCCCGCGGCGACGCATTCTCCGACACGCCCGACTCCTCTGCCTTGTCCGGTCGGAGCAGGACGATGTTCGCCGGAGCGGCACCACCGCCCAGGAACACGAAGTCAGCCCCCTCGCCGATGGCGGCGACTACTGCGCTGGAGCCCAACGCCGCCACGTCGAGGTCACCGTTGAGCATCGCCGCGACGGTGTCGGTACTCCCCCGCGTCTGTGTGTAGGTCACGTCCAGACCGTGCTCGGCAAAAGTGTCCGCGGCCACGGCCAAGAGCGGTATTCCCAGCGAAAGCGGCGTGGTGGCCGTGGCGAAGTTGACGGAGGTCACGGACGAGGAATTGCCCTGAGGGGATTCGCTCGAATCCGCATCCGAGCACGCGACTGGTAGCAGGAGGACAGTCGCGGCGATTACCACCTTCCACCGCCGCAGGGACCGGCGAAACCAAGCGGTCTCGGTAGCGCCAACCGACCACGCCTTCGGGGTCGTCACACGGCCCATGGAGCCCTCCGTGAATGTGATGTATTAGGTACCTGATGATGGTCTACTGCAGGGCTGCCCATGTCAAGCGATGCCTGAGCAGGGACTTAGCCCTGAGCCACTGATGACCCACCGCACCCTCTATCACTCCAAGCAGTAGAGGTTCACCGTGCGTAATCACCCTGAGTCCAGGCGTGTCAGGTGACACGCACCGGCCGCCGGACTGTGCACTGTGGACGAGTGCACATGTCAGGCCAGCCAATCTCCCCCGCTCCGGGGTTTCCGCACGATGCGTAGCGCCACGCTCGTCAACCATGCGCCCGCGCCAGGTGAACACCGAGGCATCCGTGGACTCGCACGCTTCGATCAACCCACCGGCGACGGCGAGGTCCACAATGGCCGGTCCGAACCCTCCTTGGCGACTGTCGTTCCGCGCAGCCCTGCTCGGCCACCTCAACATCCAAACCACCCGCGGCTGCGTCGCCGTCTTCGACGAGGACATCGTCCGCCACCACGTCGCCTTCCTCGACCAGCACGCCTGCATCCGCTGCCCGATGCTGCACATCAACCCAAGATGCTTCCTGCGAGCCAAACGGGACGACACCCAACGCCGGGCCGCCCGCCCCCACTGTTGACCTCGGTATTCCCGTCCTCGCCCGAGCCCCTTTTCAGCGGGAGGAGGTCCACTGACAACCTCGCAGCAACATTGACATCACCGCACAAGCTGCAGTCATATCGATAGGCGGACGTCAGTCAGTGCGCAAGCTTGAGCCCGACGACACAACCGATCAGTCCGAGCAGCAGGAAAAGTTTGATCATGCTGACCGGTTCCTCACCGGTCAGCATGATGAACGCCACCGTCAGGGACGCGCCGACGCCCACCCAGACCGCATAGGCGGTGCCGACCGGCACAGTACGCATGGCGTAAGCCAACCCACCCATGCTGGCCGCGAGGGCAACGAAAAAGACGATGGAGGGTACCGGGCGAGAGAAGCCCTCGGTCTTCCCGAGCGCTACCGCCCACACCGACTCCAAGACGCCGGACACAACGAGCACGAGCCAAGCCACGACCACTCCCAGTGGCCGTCTTGTCGCGCTCCGGGTACGGCTCCCTCGTCCGGCAGTCAGATTACCGACTGACGACAACAAGTCTACTCCGTCTACAGGCATGTAGGCCGCTGGCCCGCCCCTGGCCTCACGCAGCCGCCGACAACGGGAGAAGTCGAAATGCCAGCCCGATGCGCCCAACCGATCGTAGTGCGGATAAGCTCCTCGGAATACAACGTTTCGCCACTCAAGAAATCCACGCGTAGACAGTCGAGAGATCAGTCCTTCATTGCACGAGAACGGCGCCCGGGGCTTCCCATTCTCTGCCACTGCCGCCTTCTGGTCAGCCTGCGCCTGCCGATACGCATCGACTACCTGAGCGTGTATCCGGCCGCGGGCTGCGAGTTCAATGTCGTTCGCCTGGGCCCATTCCCTGATTTGCGCAGCGTCGCCGCCGGCCGAACCGCCTGGGCCCTGAACTCTGCGGGCGCCTCGCTTAACCCGACCGCCGGTGCGTCGTCCGTGCGCGATGTATTCCCTGAGCGAGTCTCGACGCTGATCTGCATTGGAGTCAGAACTGTCCGCCTATTTCATGATCTCGTAGCGCAGACGTACCACGCCGTTTTCGAACGATGTGGCCTCGACCGGATTCAGGTCTTGCCGATCCTTGAAATGCGTGTTCCGTCGCCGCGTGACGCTGGGCAGACGAGCAGGGTGATCTCGTCGACGACGCCCGCGTCCAACAGGGAGTGCATGAGTTTCAAGCTTCCCCACAGCCAGATGTCCTTGCCGCTCTGCTCCTTGAGCTTGCGGATGGTGGCGACCGGGTCGCGCGTCACGGTCGCGGCGGGAAAGTCGGCCCCGGGGGACGGCATCCAGCTTCGACGAAGCGACGAACTTGGTGAGGTTGTTGAGCTTCTCGCCGTACTCGCCCTGGTCGTCGGCGTACGGCCAGTAGTCCTTGGCCTGGGCGTAGGTATTCGCGCCGAGAATCATCGTGCCGAGCCCGCCGTCCTCCTCCGCGGCGATGTTGTCGACGGTTACCCACTGGTTCCGGCCGGGTGGTGGGCTTCTCCGGTCGAGGCGGGGTGGCTCGCTCCATGCGCCGGATAGTCATGACTTCGACGTTCCTGGCTCGTCGGACCGCACGCTGTTGCCACTCTGCTGCTGACGTTCCGCACGCTGCTGGACGAGTTCCTCGACGGCGCTGGGCAAGGTCGTCTCGAAGTCGATCAGCTTCGCCCACGTCGGCGTCATCACGATGCGGACCATGCCGTCGTAGAGCGAGCGGACCTCGGCCTCCCACTCGACCCGTTGCTCGGCCGTCATCTCGTAGGAGCCGTTCATCTCGAGGTACTCCTCGGGAATGCCGTCCACCTCGTCGAGTTCAACAGTGCCGCGCACGAGCAGGATCTTGGGCGGGTGCACCTCGGTGTCGATCGTGATGGCGACGGTCGGGTTCTGACGGAGCGAAGCCAGCTTCGGGGCGTTCTTCGACGTGCACATCACGGCCTCCTTGCCGTTCCAGGCGAAGGCGATCGGGATGTTCCGCGGTGTCCCATCCTTGGCCACGTAGGCCAGGCGGCAGAGGTCACGAGCCAGCATCTCCTGGCTCAACGGGCGTTTGAGGATCTCGGTGATCTGGTCGTTCGTCATGGTGGGCCTCCTGAGGGCGGTGCGACCATGGTGGTCGCTTCTGCCCCTGGGACGGAGTCGTCACGCCGTTCTCGACATCCTTGCCAAACTTTCCCCGCGCCCTACGGACACGTGTCCGTAGGGGTCGCGTGAACGGTGCCGTCAGCAGCTCAGAGCGCCCGGCAATAGGCGCGGGTTACTCGAATCGATGGTGGGTGGGGCGTACCGGCCATCGGTAGATCGCCAGGACCCGCCCTCAACCGAGTAGTCCAGGGTGGTTTTTTTGGCGCGCTGGATCGGCACGGGCTGGGTATCGTGCCGCAGGTGACCACGCCGGACCCTGTTACACCCGCAGCCGCCGCCGTGTTGCCGGTGGACCAGTACGTGGCCGGGCTGGCCCGCAAGCGCATGGCCGCCGGGGTGCTGTTCCGTGACAAGGCTGGGCGGGTGCTGCTGGTCGAGCCGTCCTACAAGCCGAACTGGGAGATCCCCGGCGGCGCGGTGGAGGCCGACGAGTCTCCGTGGGATGCGGCCGTCCGTGAGCTGGGTGAGGAGCTGGGTTGGGATCGGCCGTTGGGGCGGCTGCTGGTGAAGCCGCTGTTGGCCGACCGGCTCGCGGCCGCGCTCCACGCCGTCGAACAGGGCGCGACCGTGTTGTGTGAGCAGGGACAGCGCATCGCCTGATCGCCGAGGTCCTATGCGGTCATCAGCGCGGAGGAGTCGTCCCTGCGTGGTGCTGGGACCGCGGTGCCCTGCTTGCGGTGTGGTGTTTGCCGGCGGTGCTAGCCACGTCGCTTGATGTCTCCTCGGGGCTCGCGGCAGTCAAGATTGCCGCCATCTTGTCGCTGGCATTGGCCATTCTGAACATGGCGCCGATCTACCCGGCAGTCTCCTCGGCACCGCCGCCACCACCCTGGAGCAAGCGTTCGACCCTGTTTCACCTCGGTCAGCGGCCGTGCTCCAGGTGCTCCAGGCTTACGTGTCACCGTCCACAACGGACAGATAGACAAGATCGCCCGCCACCATGTCTCGACAGGTCAACGGGTGTTTCGCACGTGACGTTTGATGGTGGAGGTGGACGATCGTGCGGCGGCGCGACGTCGAGCGGGCGCTCGCGCTGTGGCGCGGCTGGCGACTGGCGGCGCTGTTCGCCCACTACGACGTGCTGCTGCGGCCCGGGCGCCGGGCAACCTGCTCCCGGACTGTCCACATTGTCGCGGAGCCCAGGACCGGGAGCTACTGTCTCGGCGCCGCTGGCGTCACCGTCGACGAGGTCGACACGGCGTGTGGGCAGCGTCGATGGCCCCGCCACCGGCGACCGGAGCATCGGCGAGCACAGCAGCAGCCGACCTGGCATGCCTACTTCCTCCCCCGCGTGGTGAGCGGCTCCGCCACCACACCGCCCACGTCCTGTCGGCGTTCCCGCTGGCCGAGGTCGACCCGCGCCGTGGGCCTGGTCGTTGATGCCGGAGGCAGCGTGCTGGACGCGGATCTCGCCGGCCGTGAACGCATCAATAGCCGCGGGGAAGGCCGAGCGTTCGCTGAGCGAGGTAGTTGAGGGTCATCTCTTGGCTGACGGGGGCCAGGCGGAGCAGGCGCGCCTCGCGCCAGTAGCGCTCGATGTGGCACTCGACGGCATAGCCGAGGCCGCCGAAGGTCTGCAGGGCGCGGTCGGCTGCGTCGAAGCCCGCCTCGGCGGCGAGGTACTTGGCCATGTTGGCCTGTTCGCCGCAGGGCAGCCCGGCGTCGTACCGGCGGGCGGCGACTAGGCACAGTTCCCACGCCGCGGTGAGTTGGGCGAAGGCGCTGGCCAGTGGATGGCTCAGCGCCTGGTTGGCTCCGATCGGGCGTCCGAAGACCACGCGCTCCTGGGCGTAGCGCGTCGCCCGCCGCACGGCGGCGAAGCCGATCCCGACCGCCTCGGAGGCGAGGAGGATCCGCTCGGCGTTGAGACCGTGGAGCAGGTGCTCGAAGCCGCGTCCTTCCTCGCCGACCAGACGCCCGCCGGGCACCGGCAGGTTCTCGTAGAAGGTCTCGCAGCTGGCAACGGCGTTCCGGCCGAGCTTGGGGATCGGCCGGATCGTGACGTACGCCGGGTCGAGGTCGGCCAGGAAGAGGCTCAGGCCGTCGAACCGGCCCTTGTCCGCAGCGCCAGTCCGGGCCAGCAGCAGCACCACTTCGGACTCCATCGCCTTGGAGGTCCAGATCTTCTGCCCGTTGACGACCCATCCGTCGCCTCGGCGCTCGGCACGGGTGCGGATCTGTGAGGTGTCAGTGCCGGCATCGGGCTCGGTCACACCGAACGCGACGTGCAGGTCCCCGGCCGCGGCTCGGGGAAGGAACTCGGCCTTGAGCTCGTCGGAGCCGAACTTCACGACCGGCATCAGCCCGAAGATGGTCAGGTGCAAGGGCGTGCAGCCATTCATCGCGGCACCCGACTCGGCGATCGCGCGCATCATCACCGCGCAGTCCGTGATGCCGCGCCCGCCGCCGCCGTACTCCTCAGGGATCGAGAGCCCGACCCAGCCGTCCTTGGCCATGTCGACATAGAACGCCCACGGGAACTCGTGCTTCTGGTCGAGCTCGGACCAATAGTCGTCCGGATAGTCGGCGCAGCGTCGAGACACGCCTTCCTCGATAAGAGCACGGTCGTCCGCCCGGTCGTCCATGTCCACTCCTGTTCCTCGCCGAACAAGACGCTCACTGCTCACGGGCCAGTGCCACGTCCTCGCCCTGCTCGGCCACCTCGGCTGCGATCCACCCACGAAGTTCGGCCTTGCGGATCTTGGTCGTCGACATCGGCCAGGAGTCGACGAACCGCACGTATCTGGGGATCTTGTAGCGAGCGATCTCGCCGGTGCAGTGCGCCACCACGTCGTCGGCGGTCAGGTCGTGCCCCGCCTCGAGTTCGACGTAGGCACAGGGCACCTCCTGCAGCCGCTCATCAGGAGCAGCCACCACCTGCGCCAGCTTGATCGCCGGGTGGGTCTGGAGGTGCGCCTCGACCTCGAGCGCGGAAACGTTCTCGCCGCCGACCTTGAGCATGTCCTTGAGGCGGCCGACGCACTGCAGCTGGCCGAACTCGTTGATGCGTCCGAGATCCCCGGTACGCACCCAGCCGCCGTCCAGTAGCGTCGCGGCCGTGAGCTCCGGTTCGGAGAGGTAGCCGATGAAGGCGTTGAACCCACGGAACTGGATCTCGCCGAAGTCGCCCAGGTTGGCCTCGGACCCTGTCTCCGGATCTATGAGCCGCATCTCGACCCGATGGAAGACCTGGCCGGTGCCGGACTTGCGCACGTCATACGCCTCGGCGGGGTCGCCCAGGGTCACGAAGAGGGTCGATTCGGTCAGGCCGTACGGCTGGACGATGCCGGCGTTGCTCAACTTCGCGCTCAGCCAGTCGAAGCGCTCGGGAGTCTGGGCGACATAGACCGCCGCCTCCACGGTCCCGAGGTCGTAGCCAGCCGCGGGAGCCGCTTCGACCACCGCATCGGTCACCGGCGGGAACGGCGAGTACCAAATACGCGGCCGGTGCTCGGCCATCAACCGGGCAGCCTCTGCGGGCTGGAAGTGCGACTGCGTCAGCACCGTGCCCTTGACGCCGGCCAGCACACCGACTCCGCCGTACCCCGCCGCATGGAACATCGGCGAGGGGATCCAGCACACGTCGCGCTCGCGGATGCCGAGGCGGGCCGCCGACGCGTCCCACATCTCGACCATCGACCCGTGCCGGATCAGGCAGCCCTTCGGGTTGGACGTCGTGCCCGACGTGAACGAGACGACCGCCACGTCGTCGCGGGACACCTGCTCGAACCGGTCGCGGACCACCTGCGGGTCGACGCTCTCGGCGTCGCGGTAGAAGCGGTCGCCGGACATGATCCCGGGTAGGTCGGCCATGCCCATGCCCACCACCGCACGTAGCTGCGGCGCGGTGGCGAAGTCAGCCTGGTCGTGCTGGTGGTCCTTCAGGTCCGGCAACGCGGAGTGGAGCAGCGCTACCAGGTCGAGGCCGGCGTCCAGCAGACTGGTGGTGATCAGCACGGACAGCTCCGCCTTGGCGATCACGAAGGAGAGCTCGCGTCGCCGGAAGCGAGTGTTGATGGGCACGACGCGCACACCGGCCAGCGCGGCGCCGAGCAGCGACACCAGGAAGCAGCGCGAGGTGGGCGCCAGGACGCCGACGGCGTCGCCCGGCGCGACACCGCGGGCGACCAGCCCGCGCGCGACCAGGACCGCCTCGTCGGCCAGGTCGCCGTAGTTCAGCAGCTCCCCGTCGAGCACGACGGCCGCGCGCTCGGGAGCCACGACCGCGGCGTGCAGGAAGCGGTCGGGAAAGGCATCATCACGGTTCCGCTTCCACATGAGCTGGATCTCCTTCCTGGCCCCTCGGGCACAGCGTCAGACTAGAACAGCCAATATGAGCAAGCAAGCGTTCGCTTACTGGTCTTGAATCCGGTATACCTGCGCGGCGTTTCCGGCCATCGCCAGTGCGAGCTGCTCGCCCGACAGGACGGCCGCGTCACCCGCGAACGGCTCCGCGAGTGCGGTCCACTGGTCGATCCACCGTTGCAGCTCGCGCCCGTCGGGGTCCGTCGCCGGCCCGCGGAGGGTGTCGGATCCGAAGATGGTCCGATGCGCCCCGACCAGGCCGACGATCAGCCGCACCCGCCGCCGGAACTCCGGGTAGTCCCGATCGGCGAGCTCCTGCCAGAGGGATAGCTCGAGATAGGCGTGCGCGCGGCCAGTCGCGATCTCGGCCGCCTCCATCCACCAGGCATCGAAGCCGGCGTGGGCGAGCACGACCACGAGGTCCGGGTGGTGTGCGAGCACGGGTGCGATCTCACTGGGCCGAGAGCGTGTGGTGATCAGCGGCTCGCCGCCGCGAGGTGAGGAGTGGACTATCGCCACACCCCCGCGCTCGAGCAGCAGGTCGTACTGCCAGGCGTGGGCGGGGTCGTCGAGGTGCCAGCCGGTCGCCGGGTACAGCTTCAAGCCCCGCGCGGTGGGCGCCGCGAGTGCCTCCTCGACCAGGGTGCGAGCCTCGGGATGACGCGGGTCAACGCCGGCGCAGTGGAACAGCCGGCCGGCGGAGGCCTCGCAGGCCTCGGCCGTCAGCCGGTTGACATCGCGGATGGATACGTCGCCGGGGTCGGGCTGCTGCCCCGCTGCCCGAGACCAGTCGATGACCGGACAGACCGCGGCCGAGACGCCCGCGCGCTCAAGCGCACCGCTGGTCAGCTCACCGGTGGGGTCCGACTGGCCGACGACGACCCGCGGGAGGATCTCCTCGGGATCACGCGCCGGATGCCTGCGCGCGGCCGCCTGTCTCGCCCACGCTCGCCGGATCGCCAGGGGCACCCACTCCGGCGCCAGCAGGTGGGTGTGCGCGTCGATGACCTTCATGTGCCGAGCTTCGGCCGGATCTCCTCGGCGAAGCGCTGCATCTCCTCGAGCATCTCCGGAACACCGACGTGCTCGTTCTCCGGCGCGCTGTAGAACATGTCGAACAGGAAGCTGTCGGCGCCGAGCGCGGCGTACGCCGAGAGCTGGTCGACGATCCGGTCTGCGGACCCGAGGAAGGGCGCCTCCCGCACCGGCTCGTCGCTGAGTAGGAAGGGCTGCTCCACCGCGAGCCGGATCGAGGCGGGGTCCCGATCGGCGCGCTCGCACAACCCGCGCAGATGACCGACCATCCCCTCGAACTCCTCGAACGTCGGCCGGACCGTCATCCAGCCGTCGCCGAGCTCGGCCACGCGCCGTGCGGCGCGCTTGCTGTTGCCTCCGATCCAGATCGGCACCGACGGCTGCACCGGCCGTGGCGAGAACATGTAGTCGCCGCCGTCGTCGGTGGTCACGCCGATGCCCTCGCCGCACCACATGGCCTTCATCGTGCGCAGCGCGTCGTCGGTCACGGCGCCGCGATCGGCGAAGCTGTCCAGGCCCAGTGCCTTGAACTCCGGCTCGAGCCAGCCCGTCCCGAAGCCTGCGTCTAGCCTGCCGCCGGACAGGGAGTCCAGCGTGGCTAGCATCTTGCCCAGCAACACCGGGTGGCGGTACGGCGTGACCAGCACGGCCGTGCCTAGCCGCACCCGGCTCGTGGCGGAGGCGACGTACGCCAGCGTCGTCAGTGCCTCGTACCACACCGTCCCGAACTGGTTCAACGTACCGGCGGGCGGGACGATGTGGTCGCCCACCCAGAGGCTGTCGAAGCCGAGCTCTTCGGCGCGACGAGCCACCACCAGGACGTTCGGCGCGGTCTGTGCCGGATCCAGCGCGACCTGCTTGAAGTGCGGCAAGCGAATACCGACCTGCATCGTGTCTTCCGACCTTTCCTAGCTGTCGTCCGGCCTCTCGCCGACGCCCTGTCCCAGCCCCCCGTCACATGTGCAAGCGCTTGATCATGACCCGCGATGGCGCGCGGCGATGAGCTCGTACAAGTCGAGGCGCCGCCCGCTCTCCGCGAGCGCGTCGGTCGGCGTACGACTCGGGCCGTCGCGAAGGATGCCGTCGACGATCTGGCCGAGATCCTCCCCCACCAGCTCGTAGACGGCGAGGTTGCGGAACTCGGCGTGCGGATCGACGGCACGGAACGAGCGCGCCGTCCGCACCGCGGCGCTCCCGCTCAGAATCTCGCCGAGGTGCACGTCCGCGTACCAGGCGTCGAGCTCCGCCGCCTGCTCCGGCAACCGAGGGTTACCTCGTGCGAGCAGCAGTCCTTCGACCGTCATCCGACTACCTCCTCGGGCTGGTGGTGCATCAGGCCTACGCGCCGACCGGAGCACACCACGACGCCTTCCTGGTTGGTGCCGATGTGCTCGAGCGTGACCACGGCGGCATTGGGACGGCCACGGGTGGGGCGGACCTCGATCACGCGCGTCGAGGCATACACGGTGTCTCCGTCGAACACCGGCGCAGGAAAGGTCACCTGCGAGAACTCGAGGTTCGCGATCGCGGTGCCCTCGGAGATCTCGCTGACGCTCAGTCCCACGACGTGCGAGAACACGAAGAGCGCGTTCATCAGGGGGCGCCCGAACTCCGTCGCCGCAGCGGCATGGCCGTCGAGATGCAGGCTGTTGGAGTTGAACGTCAGCCCGCAGTACAGCGTGTTCTCGGCGGCATGGAAGGTGCGCCCCGGGCAATGGTGGAACACATCGCCGGCCTCAAGCTCGGCGGCGTACCGACCGCGGCGGAACCGGATGGTCATCGGGTGAGGATGTGGACGGTGCCGACCGAGGTCATCCAGTCGATGACGCCGCCGCCGATCTGGGCGAGCGCGACGCGGGGCTGCGACGCGAGCTGCAGGTCGCCGGCCTCGCCGCGCAGCTGCCGGACAAGATCGTGGGTCTGGGCCAGGCCGCTGGCAGCCAGCGGGTGTCCCCTCCCGACGAGGCCGCCGGTCGCGTTGATCGGCAATCGGCCGTCGCGCTCGGTGACGCCGGTCTGTGCCCACTTCTCCTCGTCCCCGGGCGGGCAGAGACCGAGGTCGTGCCAGGCCAGGAACTCGTACGCGACGCTGGCGTCGTGCACCTCGGCCACGTCGACGTCCGCGGGTCCCAGGCCCGCATCCTCGTAGGCGAGCAGCGAGGCGGCGCGGGCAGCGGGCGGACCGTCCGGCTGATCGAGGGGAGGGCGTGAGGCCAGCCGCGAGGCCAGAATCCTGACGTCGCGCGGTCCGGGGTCGCGCGCGGTCACGACCGCGGCCGCGGCGCCGTCCGACACCGGCGAGCTCATCAGGACCGTGATCGGGTCGACCGACATGCGCGCCGAGAGCACCGACTCCACCGTGCCCCCGAACTGCCGGTGTGCGTTCGGGTTGAGCGCCGCGCTGGTGAGGCTGCGGGCCGCGATGCGCGCCAGCGAGTCCAGCGAGACGCCGCGCTCCTCCATGAGCTCCTTGGCCAGCTGGGCCTGGCGATCGACCAGCGGGGTGCGCGTCTCGCCGGCGCCCTCGGCGGTCGCGAACGGCGCCTCGATGTCGGTCCCGGTGCCGTACGCCGAGAAGGTCCTCGACACGTCGGGGTGGTGCAGCTTCTCGACGCCAAGGGCGAGCGCCGTGTCGCAGAGGCCGGAGGCGACCGAGAGCCAGGCCAGGTGCAGGGCATTGCCACCGGTGCCGCAGGCGTTCTCGAGGTTGTGGATCGGAATGCTGCCGAAGCCCATCGGGAACGCCACCGTCTCGCCGCGGATCATCTCCTGGCCGGTGATCAGGCCGGCCACGCAGTTGCCGAAGAAGATCGCCCGGATGTCGCCGACCTCGACGCCAGCGTCGGCCAGGGCGGCCTGCGTCGCATCTGCGCCGAGGTCCTTCAACGAGCGGTCCAGGTGCTTGCCGAACCGCGTCATGCCGACCCCGGAGATCACCGCGCTACGCATTGTCCGTACCTCCTGAGTCCTGGGTGCGGGGATTGGGCCATTGGGCGGACACGCCGCCGTCGATCACCAGTGAGATGCCGTTGACGTAGGACGAGTCGTCGCTGGCGAGGAACGCCGCCGCCGCGCCGACCTCCTCCGGCGTGCCCTGCCGTTGCATCGGGCCGAGTTCGTCGCGGGCCTTGGCGCTGTCCGACGAGGCGGAGAAGACGCGCCGCACCATCGTCGAGTCGATCACGCCCAGCACCACGGCGTTGGAGCGGACGCCACGGCTCGCGTACCGCACCGCGATGTGCCGCATCAGCGCGAGCTGGGCTGCCTTGGACGCCTCGTAGGAGACCGAGACACCGCTGGACAGCAGTGCGGCGGTCGACGAAACGAACACGAAGACCCCGTGACCGCGTTCCAACATGCCCGGCAGTGCTGCCTGGGCGACGACCGCATGGCCGTCGACGTTGACGGCGAAGGAGCGATCCCAGGACTGCTGGTCGAGGGAACGCAACGGACGCAGGTCGGTGATCGCCGCGTTCGCGACGACGATGTCGAGAGCGCCGATCTCCCGCTCCGCCTCCGCGACGAGGCGGCGGCAGTCGTCGAGCACCCCGAGATCCGCCTGCAGCGCGACGCCGGGGGTGGCGAGCGCGTCCGCGGTCTGCTGCGCCCGGCCGAGGTCGAGGTCGCCGACGGCGACCACCGCTCCTTCCTCAGCCAGCCGGATCGCCACGGCGCGACCGTTGCCCATCGGCAGGCCCTGCCCGCCTGCGGCGGGTCCGTCCGCGCCACCGCCGAGGATCAGCACGCGCTTGCCGTCGAGGCCTCTCATGCCCGCCCCTCGGCGGTCAGTCGGTCAGGCAACGGTGGCTCGACCCCCTCCGGCATCGGGCCAGCCCAGCTCGAACCCGGCGTACCCCTCGTCCGCGATCCGGTCGCACGTCTTCCGGTAATGCCGGAAGCTACCCGGGAAGAACACGATCGATCGCACCTTTCCGGGGATGTTCGCGCCGTTCCACCACGAGTCGGCGTGCACGACCAACGACTCCTCGGCGGCCGCGAGCATCTGCGCCGACCAGGACGCTTCCGCTTCGGGCCGAGCCTCGATCGTGACCGCCCCTCGGGTCCTGATGTCGGTGATGCAGCCCGCGATCCAGTCGACATGGTGCTCGATGGCGACGACCTGGTTCCCGAACGTGCTGCCCGGCCCCTGGACCATGAACAGGTTGGGGAATCCCGAGACGCTGAGCCCGAGGTAGCTCTGGATGCCGCGCCCCCACTTGTCGAGCAGGCGCTGGTCGCCGCGACCGCGGATGTCCATCGCCAGATAGGCGCCGGTGACTGCGTCGAAACCAGTCGCGAACACGATCACGTCGAGCTCGCGGTGGCCGTTCGCCACCTCGATCCCGGTCTCGGTCACCCGCTGGATCGGGAAGTGCCGGCAGTCGACCAGCGACACGTTGGGACGGTTGAACATTTCGTAGTAGTCGGTGTGCACGATGGGCCGGCGCGAGCCGTAAGGATGATCGGTGGGCACCAGCGCCTCCGCGACCTCGGGATCCTCGACTGCCTCGCGGATCCGTACGCGGATGAACTCGGCCACGGTGTCGTTGGCGCGCCGGTCGAGCATGAGGTCGCGGAAGGAGCCGAACAGGAACTTGACCCCCCCTTCTCGCCACAGCTCCCAGTAGGTGCGCTCACGATCGTCCTCACTTACCTCGAGCGCCGAGAATCCGTTGTGCTGGAACGGGAATCCGCCGGTCGACCAGCGCACTTGCTCCCATAGGCTGTCGTAGTCGGCCTTGATCTCGTCGAGGACCTTCTTGTCGACCAGCTCGTGCCGGGCCGGGATGGCGAACTGCGGACTGCGCTGGAAGACGTCCAGGTGCGCGGCCTCCCGGGCGATCACGGGCGCCGCCTGCACGCCCGTCGAGCCGGTACCGATCAGGCCAACGCGCCGTCCGGTGAAGTCCACGCCTTCCGCCGGCCACCGCGACGTGTGGTACCACTCCCCCGCGAAGTCCGCCAGGCCCGGGAGGTCGGGCACGAATCGGTGCGAGAGCAGACCGACCGCGGTGACGAGGAACGGTGCGCGATAGGTCGCGCCCGTGTCGGTGGTTACCGTCCAGGTGTTCGAGTCCTCGTCGAACCGTGCCTCGGTCGCCCGGGTGTCGAAGTCGATGTCGCGGCGCAGGTCGAAGCGGTCCGCGACGTGCCGGATGTACGCCTGCAGCTCGCTCTGCCCCGGGTAGCGCCCGGACCACTCCCACTCCTGACACAGCTCGGGCGAGAACGAGTAGCAGTAGACATAGCTCTCCGTGTCGCACCGCGCACCCGGGTAGGTGTTCCAGTACCAGGTGCCCCCCACGTCGCTGCCGGCCTCGACGGCCTTGACCCGCAGGCCCGACTGGTTGCGCAGCCGGTGGAGCGCGTAGACGCCGGCGAACCCGGCACCGATCACGACGACGTCGTGATCTTCGATCGGCTGTGTCCCGCTCACAACTCCCCCTTGACGATGACGGCACGTACGGCGCGCGTCAGTTGCTGGAACCCACGCTCGCTCGCGCGCAGCATCAGGAGCACGAGGAAGTCGTGGATCTCGTCGGCGTGGTGGTAGTGGAGCACCTGCCCGCCCGCGTCCGACAATCGCTGGGCCAACGCCTCGCCCTCGTCAGCCAGCGGATCGAGCCCCGCCGTCAGGACGACCGCGGGCGGCAGGCCGCTCAGGTCGTCCGACAGCACCGGGTCCGCGTTGCCTCCCGCCGCGTAGCGCGCCCAGAATGCGTCGATCGTCGCCGCGTCCGGGAGCGTGCCTGCGGTCCCCTCGCCCGCAGGCACCGGGTCGGCGGGAGGCTCGACGACGGGCGCGACCAGGAGGACGGCAGCGACCGGATCCTGCCGGTCCCGCGCCGCCAGCGCGGCGCGCAGCGCACGCAGTGCGCCGGTGCCCTGACCGCCGACGATCAATGGCCGGTCCGGGCCGGAGTGCGCCGGGAGTCCGTCGCGGACGCGCAGAACCACCTCGGTCACGAGTCGCGCGACGTCGGCCGCCGGCCGGTCGGCGTGCGGGTCGTCGACGACCACCCACGTCGCCCCGGTGCGTTCGGCGAGCTTGCGTACCACGACGTCGACGTCGTCTGCCGTCGGCAGCACGCTGAGCCCATCGAGGAACCAGACCACAACGGCTTGCGGGTGCCGGATCGGAAGCAGGACACGGAGCTCGATGCTCGCGAAGTCTCCCTCCAGACGCTCCCGACCCTCGTCGTACAGGCGAGGTCCGGGTCCGTTCTCCCGCTGCAAGAACGCCGCCAACTCGACGCCTCGCAGGGGGCTCTCGACGATGTCCTGGTGCGTCCAGCGATGACTTGTCGAGCGCGCCAACGCCCATGGTTCGCTCATTGAGTCCCTTCCGCGAGAACCTGAGGCGATTCCAATCTTATGGCAAGCGCTTGCTTTCGTCAAGTGTGCCAGAATCTGCTACTACTCGGATCACGGCGGCGTAAGCCCGCGCAAACCGACCACGTGTCAACGAGACGAGCAAGTGCTTGAGCCCGGTCGACGGCTTCGTAGGTGATGGTGCGTTGGCGGACCGGGTGGCTGATCCCGCCGGTGATGTCGGTGAGGCTCGCGACGGTCTTGGTCGAGCCGTGCTCGAAGCCGGCCATTCGCGAGATGGTCTCTCCATCAGGGTGCCCGCCGAGGTCGTTGGCACCGTCCCTGAGCATCGCTTGGGTGCCGTCGACGCCGAACGTGACTCAGGAGGGGCGGCGACGCCCGATGAGGTAGATCGGCGCGCTGGTGTGCACGAACGGCAGCGGCGCGAACTCGGTGAACCCACCGGTCTCGTCCTGGATTCGTTGGATCACGCGTAGGTGGGTGACCCAGTGGTCGGGGCGGTCGACGTGCCCGTACATCATCGTGGAGGACGACCTGATCCCCAGGCAATGAGCGGTGATGATCGATCTTGGTCAGGACCCAGCGGACCTCGTCGTCGAGGATCTCGGCCGCGGTGCCGGGGATGGTGTCCAGGCCGGCGTCCTGCCCTGCTGGAGCCAGTCGCGGAAGCTCAGGTTCGCCTTCGACACGCCGTTCATGATCTCCATCGGCGAGAACGCGTGCACGGGCATGTCCGGGACCCGCTTGAGGGCAGACCGGACGGTCTGCAGGACTTCGTCGCGCGTCAGGTAGCGAAGGCAATCGCGTCGGGTGACCTTTCCCCGGGGACGCGCCTGTCTCCTGTGCGGCTTGCCGAGGACCTTGATCAGGGCGTTGCTCACTCGCGGTGCGCCATCGAGATCATTCCGCAGCAGGACACGGCTAGATCAAACCGACTGACGAACCTCTGTGTCGCGCTCCGACGGCGGTTCGAACATCTTGGCACCCTTGGTGATCTCAACGAAGCCGACTGTCCCGCTCCGGGTTTGATGGAGACATCGAACACCCGGAGGATTCGGAGTTATGGCTGCACCACGGAAGTGGTGGGCGAACCAAATCCTGAAGTCTGCTGCCCAGATCGCACCGTCGATCTACCACGCAAGCGAATCCTCCTCGCCGCCTGACAGCCCCGGCCAGTTCGATCACGGAAAAGTGGGCCGGATCCAGAACTCACACTTCAAACCACGAGACGGAGGATGCGTTCCGCGCGTTCAGTGGCGAGTACTTCGCGCTCTACGAGGAGAAGCTGCCGCGAGCGACTACCTCACCGGGATGAACTCGTGCGCGGAGATGCTGGGCTGAGCGCGGGAGCCGCCGTTCTCACAGCTCCACTGGCAGTGAGTTGCCTAGCCGGAACGGTCGCGCCGCGAGGCGCTCGGTGAACCGCCAACCTCGATCGGTCCGGGCGACACGATCGCGATACTCGCCGACGTAGATCTGCCTGTCCCGCATCACTAGGACGATCTTGCTGGTGATGCGCCGCAGGTCACGGTCCTCGGCGGCGGTGATGAGCGAGTTAACCGTGTGGTGGGCGATCGGTTGCTCCATCGAACCGAAGTAGTCCTGGATCGCAGCCAAGCCTTCGAGTCGTGGGATGTACGGCGCGAAGTTGCGGTAGTCGACCACAGCGTCGTCGGTGAAGACCTCGTCGAGCCGGTCCCAGGCCGAGTGATCGACGAGATGGACGTATCGGCTCATGAGGTCGTGGAGCTCGATCCAGTCGAGGACGCGCTGGGCACTGTCAGGGGCAGGGTGTATCGCGCCGGGCATCATGCGGTGAGCCCGTTCAGGTGCAAGGTCGCATACTGCTCGGCGACCTCCTCGTGGGAGAACTGCCCGCGTGGGTCGAACCAGCGGACCATCGTCTCGATGCCGCCCATGATCGCCAGGCTCGCGACCCGTGGGTTGAGCTCGCGGCTGAACTCACCGGTCGCCCGGCCCTCCTCCAGGACGCGGAGCCAGTAGGTCATGATCTGACGCTCCATCGCCTGGATGAAGGTGAAGCGAGGGTTCCGGAGGAGGAACTTGTAGTTGTCGTGCAGGATCGTCACCTCGACGCGGTTCTCGTGGACCGCCCGCACGCCGATCTGGATGAGTTTGCGGAGTGCGGCCGATGCCGATCCTTCGCTCGCGGGGGTGACTGCTTCGTAGGCGACGAGCAGGTCGTCGAGGTAGGTGCGCAGCAGTTCCTCGAGGATGGTGTCCTTGGAATCGAAGTGCCGGTACAGACTGCCGGACAGGATGCCCGCCGCCTCCCCGATGTCGCGGACCGTCGCCTCCGCATAGCCCTTCTCGGCGATCTGGCGGCCGGCGATCTCGAGGATCTCGTGGCGACGCCCGCTACGGCGCCTCCTCGGGGCCTGGGTCTGGGGCTGGGCCGCCGCGCCTGCCGACGTGGAGTCGTCTGTCATCGAACGCACCTCCGAGCGGCAACCTCTGGTGCGATCGCCACGGTGTCATTCCCCACGGGCGACGAGCGCCGCACGTAGCCCCGGGGCCGGCGCTTGCTCACGCCGTAGGCTAGCAGTTCCGAAACGTCGTCCCTCGGTGGCAGCAAGCGTTCGCTCCTAGCTGTTGCGGGGGTCGGCCGGGGCGAACCTCGCGAGGATGCGTTGTTCGAGTTCGCTTCCGGCGAACCAGTTGTACAGCAGGCACATCCGGTCCACCCGAGCGCTGAACCGATCGTGCAGCGCGTCGGGCAGGCCCGCGTCGTCGGTGATGACGGCGAGCGCGTGGAGGATGTCATCGGGTACGTCGTGCGGCCCGAGCTCCCCACCCTCGTCGCGAGTGCGGCGGAGCCGTGCGGCCCAGGCGTCGGCGTCCATCGCGTCGAAGAGGGGCGCGTACTGCGGTCTCGACGCGTACCAGAGTATCCGCCGGCGCAGCTCGAGTTCGTGCGCCGCGAACCGCGGGTGGTCCGTGGACGCGGCGAGGACGGGCATCACCACTTCGATCGAGGTCACCGCGCGCCCGGCCTGGGCCGCCCCGTCGCGCAGTGCGGGAGCGATCAGCGCGTCGAAGGCGGCCATGCTGGTCAACGGGTGGACGATGACGCCGTCGCCGATCGCGCCTGCGACCCGGGTCATCGCGGGCCCGACAGCGGCGAGGTGGACGACGATCGGCTTCTCGTGGGGCTTGGGCTGGTATCGGGCGTCGTCGACTCTCAGCTCGTAGAACTCTCCCGCGTACGAGTACGCCCTGTCCGAGCGCCAGCACGCCCAGGCGGCACGCATGGCGAGCACGTAGTCGCGCATCCGTGCGGCGGGCCGGTCGAAGGGCATCCCGAATCGCTGGACGATCTGCTCGCGCGCGGAGGCACCGAGCCCGAGGACGAACCGGCCGCCGCTGACATCGGCCAAGTCCCAGCCCTGATACGCCAGCGCCATCGGGCTGCGCGCGAAGGCGAGCGTGATCGCGGTGCCCACGCGCAGCTCGGAGCTGCGCGACACCAGGGACAGGCAGGTCGCCAGTGAGTCGTTGACCGACTCGCTCACCCAGACGCCGGGATACCCGGCGGTCTCCAGGTCGCCGGCGCGGGCAAGCGCCTCCCTGGACCCGATGCTCCCGGCGAAGTTGTCGCAGCGCATGTCAGCCGACAGCTCGGCCCAGCTCGGCCAGCCGTGCAATGGCCTCCTGCCGCTCCTGGGCGCTGGTCATCGCTGACAACGGGCCGCCGGCCGAGACGACGAGCCGGTCGAACCCCGCGGCGCGGTATCCACTGAACGCCTTTTCGTCCCACTCGCCGACCAGCCGCGGGTAGTGGATTAGCGGGTTATCGGCCAGCGGACTGTCCTCCCGGAGCTTGTCGAGGTAGTCCCGCGCGCTGACGCTCTCCTCGAGGCTGCACGGCGGGCCGAACCAGCCGGCGCCGCGCTCGATGGTGCGTCGGATCGCGCGCTTGGCCAAGCCTCCGAAGAACCACGGCACGTCGACAGGGTCGCCGCCGATCGCGGCCGGCCCGAAGTCGAAGTGGGTGCCGTGGTACTGGAACGGCTCGGCCGCGTGGAGTCCCTGGATGACGTCGATGCATTCCTCGAGTCGCGCGCCTCGGTCGTCGAAGCTCTCGCCGACGGTCTGGAACTCCTCGCGCATCCATCCCGATCCGACGCCGAGCAGCAGGCGCCCCTGCGACAGTCGGTGGGCCGTGGCGGTCGCCAGAGCCGTCACGAACGGGTTGCGCAACGGGAGGATGTGGGTCCCGGAGCCGAATCGCAGCGTGCTGGTGAGCGCGCTGAGGTGGCTGATCAGCGCCCACTGGTCGACCAGGATCGGTGCGTCGCGAAGTTGCTGGACCGCCCACGCGGGTGCGTTCGCACCGGGGGACTCGGCCGGCTTGTCGTGGTAAGGGTAGGTGGTGTCGAAGCCGGTCGGGGTCACCAGGTGATCGGACAGCCACAGCGATTCGATGCCGGCCTCTTCAGCGATGACCGCCACCTCGGCGTACAGCTCGGGGGACAGGCTGAACAAGGTCAGCGAAATCTGCATGGCCGGATGCTATCCTCCAGACACCTTGGGAGCAAGCAGTTGCTTACCAGTTGCCGAACCTGCGGAGGGGTGTGCTTCGACGCGATGTCACGAGAGTTTACAAGCAACCGATTGCTACCCATGGCGAGGTCATGCCGATGAGCCCGACCCCGGAGCTCACGCCCGCGACCGAACTGGCCATCCGCACCGTGCTGATGAGGTACTGCCGCGGGATCGACCGGTGCGACGCGGAGCTGATCAGGTCGGCGTACCACGACGACGCCTGGGAGGACCACGGCGAAGGCTACCGCGGCAACCCGGACGGTTACGTCGCGTACGTGCTCGAACGGCTGCCCAGGTATGTCGGCACCCAGCACACGCTGCACCAGTCGTTCATCGAGCTCGACCAGACCGGCCAGGAGGCGCGGGTCGAGACCTACGTGGTCGCCCATCACCAGTACGTCGAGGGCGACATGCTGATGCTTGAGACGCTCGGCGTGCGCTACCTCGACCGCTTCGCGGCCCGGAGCCCGGTCGGCTGGCGGATCGCGCAGCGTGTGGTCGTCCTGGAATGGCGCACCGAACAGCCGGCGACGCCGCTGGAGGTATACGGCCGCAACTTCGCGACCGCCCGCCGGGACCGTTCGGACCTCAGCTTCGCCGCCGAGCTCCCCGCCATTGGCCAGGACTCGTAACTGGGCGGCGGCGTGGGCCGGAACGCCGGAAGCGTCAGGTCGGATCACCGACCTGACGCGGCGGCGGGGGTGCTGGTTCAGCGTGACAGCGGTGTCACGAGGCGGCGCAGGATCGCATACCCGTCGTATAGTCACTCGCTGCGGCCTTCTCCTCGTAGAGCGCGAAGTACTCGTCGGCGAACGCCTCGATGTCCTCGGTCGAGTGCCCGGTCGCCGCGGCCGTCGTCTCGACGAACGTCGATCGCATCGACGACTTCACCTCCGCGGACCAGTCGGCGATTTCGTCCTCGCTGAAGGTGGTGACCGAGCCACCGGCGGCTTTGAACGCGTCGCACGCGCTATTGTTGAACTCCTCGAGGATGCTGATCGTCTGGTTCGACTCGACGTCGTCCCCGACCTCGTCCATGCACTCCTTCACCGAGTCGGGGAGCTCCTCGTAGACATTCTTGTTGATGCCGAAGCCGGAGCTCGCGTAGATGCCGATGCCGGTGTTGGTCACGTGCGGTGCGACCTCGTCGAGGCCGAATGACGGCGCGGTGTCGAAGGGGAGTGCCCCGATGCCGTCGATCACCCCGCGCTCGACCGCCTCGTACATCTCGGCAGGATCGATGGCCACCGCCTCGGCGCCCACCGCGCCGAACGCCTCGGCGATCAGGCCGACGGCGCGGAGCTTGAGACCGTCGAGATCGCCGACGGAGGTGATCGGCTCGCGCGTCATGGTGGCTGCGGGGCCGGGCGTATGAAAGGCGAGCATCTCCACGTTGAACTTGTCGAACTGCTCGCGGAACAGATCGTTGCTCTCGTAGAGCTCTGACATCGTCTCCATGATCGCGACCTCGTTGTCACCGGTGAACGGCAAGCCGGAGATCTCCCACAGCGGCAGCGCCTCGATCTGGAACGCGGTCACCATGCTGCCGACATCGACCTGGCCCTCGCTGATGGCCGGCATCACCTCGGTCGCCCCGAACAGCGAGCCCTGCCAGAAGCGCTCGAACGTGACCTGGCCGTTGGTGCACTCCTCGACGCCGTCCATGAACGCGGCCGCCATCTTCGACTGCGAGAGCGCCTCGGGGTTGTAGCTCGCATACCTCAGCTCGATGGGCTCCCCCGACTCTCCCGAATTGTCGTCGGCGGAGCCACACGAGGACAGCGCCAGCGCACTCACGACGGCCAGGCTGAGTGTACCGATCCGCCGGAGTCTCTCCGGCCTGCGAGTTGGTCGAGCGGTCATCGCTTCACTCCATCCAAGTCTGGGCCCCGGCTCGGTACTCAAGATCGATGCGGGTTGATGCAAGCGGATGCTAGCTTGCTAACGAATGTGCGTCAACGGTTATGGAGGGCCCGTCAGAGTTGACGAGCTGGCACCTGCACTGCAGGATACAAGCGTTTGCTCACAGCCGAGCCATAGGCGGTCGCTGCCGCCGGAAGGAGGCCGCATGATGAGGCATACGGTGAAGGCTCCCGAAGCTGGGCGGCGCCCCTGGTTCGGCGAGCGTGCGGTGTTGCGCACCAGCGACCGGGTCTCGGGCTGGCTCGCTGGTCTGACCGGTGTCGGCATCCTGGCCATGATGGTCCTGACGGTCGCCGACGTCGTGCGTCGCGAGGTCATCGGACGGGGGATCCCGGGATCGCTGGAGTACGCCGAAGTGGGCCTGGTATGCGTCGCGTTCGGCGGGATGGCACTGGCAGAGGTCGATCGCGCGCACGTGCGCACGGATCTGGTGACCAGCCGGCTGCCGAGGCGGATCGCCTTCTCGCTGCGCCTGGTCGGTTCCGTGGCGATGCTGGTGACCCTGGCCTGGATGACCTGGTTGACCGCCCAGGGCGCGCTTGACTCGATCCGCGAGAACGAGCAGCGGATCGGCTTGGCTGCCGTGCCGATCTGGCCCGCTCGGGTCGCTATCGCCGTCGGGCTCGCCGCTCTCACGCTCACGGTCCTGGCGAAGCTGGTCCGGAGCCTCCGCGGGGATCCGGCCGATGGGGAGCCGCCAGCCCACGAGTCCGCGGTCTGAGAAGCCATGTCTGTCGAAATGCTTGCGATCGTCGTCACGCTGCTCTTACTGGCGCTGGTGAGCATTGAGCTGCCTGTCGGCGTCGCGATGATCGTCGCCGGCGGCGTCGGGGTGCTGGTGCACGACGGGGCCGAAGGCATGCTGAACCTGTGGGAGAACGCGCCCTACGGCGCAACGGCGAAGTACGCGCTGGTCGTGGTACCGATGTTCGTCCTGCTGGGCGCCGTGGTGAGTCATGCCGGGATCGGTGAGCGGATCTTCGCCGCTTTCAACCGCCTGGTGGGCTGGCTTCCGGGTGGACTCGCCGCGTCCACCGTGCTCGCCACCGCCATGTTCAGCGGGATCTCCGGCTCCAGCGCCGCGGACGTCGCCGCGTTCGGGCGCGTGGCGATCAACCAGATGGGCAGGCACGGCTACGACAAGACCTACGCCGCAGCCGTGGTCGCGGCGGCTGGAACGTTTGCCGTGCTCATTCCGCCGAGCATCGGGATCATCATCTACGCGTTGCTCGCGGAGGTCTCGATCGGTGCGATGTTGCTGGCTGGCGTACTCCCAGGCATCACCTCGTGCCTGATCCTCGCCGCCTTCGTGATCCTCCAGTCGCGCAAGCGGGTCCGGAATGGCGTCGCGGCTCCCGCCGAGACGGTCTCCGCCGAGACGGTCTCCGCCGGGTCGGCCTCGGCCGAGTCAGCCGGCGCGCCCGCGCTCGAGCCTCCGCGCCGGGTCGGGCTGCGGGACCTGTTCCGCCGCGGGGAAGGTCAGGCTGGCTCGGACTTCTCCGGCCTGGTGTACGCCGTCGTGCTGTTCGTGATTGTCATGGGCGGTCTCTACAGCGGGTTCTTCACCTCGACGGAGTCAGGTGCGGTCGGGGCCGCAGCCGCCCTGCTGATGGCGATCCTGGCGGTCCGGTTCTGGCCACGTCGCCTGGTCGGTGTCGTCGTACCCGCCCTGCGCGACACGGCATCGATCACGAGCATGATCTTCCTGCTCCTGATCGGCGGCACGGTGTTCAACTATTTCACCGCCACGACCGGCATCGCGCGCGACATCACCACCGCCATTGCGAATCTCGGCATCCCCGGCAAGCTCACCATCGTGCTGCTGCTCGTCGTCCTGCTGCTCCTCGGCACGGTGATGGACGGGCTGACGATCATGCTGCTGACGGTGCCACTGGTCGCGCCGATCATCACCGAGCTCGGCTTCGACGGGATCTGGTTCGGGATCCTGATGCTCAAGATGGTGGAAATCGGCCTCATTACCCCACCGGTGGGCCTCAACGTCTACATCATCTCGGGCATCGTGCCCGACGTCAGGGCCGAGCAGGTGTTCCGCAAGATCGCGCCGTTCGTGGTGCTCGACCTCGCCGTAACATCGCTGTTCTTCCTGTTCCCCGACTTCGTGCTGTGGCTGCCTCGGCAAGCCGGCCTCGCCTGACCCGGGCCGATGACGTGCGACTGCGCTGCTCGAGGCGCTGAACGCAGGCCCGGCCACGGTCGCGGGCTGGAGCGGAGGCGGCATCGTCGCACTGGACCTCGCGGTGCGGCGTCCCGATCTGGTCACGGCGCTGGTGCTGGAGGAGCCGCCGCTGCACGCCAAGCGGCACATGACCTTCCGAATGGCCCGGACGATGGTGAAGGCGCAGCTCCTTCGGCGGATCAGGGGCCCCGAGGTGGGCGCGGAGGTGTTCTTCCGGTGGGCCATCCGGTACACCACCGGCGGGTGCGCGTTCGAGCGTTTCCCGCGGACTGGCAGGCGACGCTGCGGCAGAACGGCCTAGCCACGATGGTCGAGCTGGACGCCGGAACCGGCGAGTTCCTCACGCGCACGCAGCTCGCGTCGATCACCTGCCGCGTCACCTGCCTCCGGGCGACCTCAGCGATCCCGCCCTAGCCACAGCAACACGCCGGATCGCCGCCTCGGTATCCCAAGCGGAAACAGTCACCATCGCCGGAGCAGGCCACGCGCTGCACTTCGACCGGCCAGCAGAATTCGTCGCCGCGGTCAGGACCGCGACGGCCGCGCTCACGTGAGCTGCCGCATTCTTCGGTGGCCTGCGGGTCTCCCTGATCCGCATCACCGATCAGGTGTCAAACCGAGCCCTCAGCGGCCGTCAGGCCCACCCGCACCACGTTGCGCAGCGGTTGGCCGACGGTGAGACGGTTGATGTTGTCGGCGATGATCGAGTAGCGGCGGGTGGCCAGCTCGCCGGTCCACGCCGCCGCGTGCGGTGTGCACCAGGCGTTCGGCAGCGACGTGAAGTCGTGGCGCGACGGGGACACGTGATCGTCCGGCCCGTTCGGGTAGGTGTACCAGACGTCCAGGATCGCGCCGCCGATCAGGTTGTCGCGCAGCGCCGAGTAGAGCGCGTCCTCGTCGACGATCGGTGCGCGGGCGATGTTGACGAGCACGGCGGTCGGCTTCATCCGCGTGAAGGCATGCGTGCCGACGAGGCCACGCGTCTCCGCGGTCAGCGGGCAGGCGACGATCACGAAGTCACTGCGCGCGAGCAGTTCGTCGTACCGGTCGCTAGACATCAGCTGGACCACGCCGTCGCGCTCGGCATAGTCGTCGATGGCCAGCATGGTGGCCCCGAACGCGGCGAGCCGGGAGGAGATGGACCGTCCGATGTGGCCGTGGCCAAGGAAACCGACCGTCCTGCCGGACAACTCACCGTGCTGGGGACGCGCGGTGTAGACCTCGGCCCACGGTGTCGAGGCGAAGGCGTCCCGCATTCGCTCGAGCCGGATCTGCCAGTTCAACATCGACGCGATCACGAACTCCGCGACCGGGCCCTCGTGCTCGTAGACGTTGCAGATGTGGGTTTCCTCAGCGATCGCGGCGACGTCGATGGCATCCAGGCCGGCCCCCGGGACCTGGAAGAGTCGGATCGACGACGGTAGCGGACGATCACGTCGGAGCCGGAGCGACACGACGATGTCGGCAGCGTGGAACGCGTCGTCGTAGGCGTCCGAATGCGCCGCCTCCGTGGGTAGCGTGACGATGTCGTGGTCGGCCGTGAGCCCGTGAACGAGGTCGTCCACGTGGTTCGCGGCCTCGCCGATGAGAACGATGCGCATCTCAGCGTCCCGTCGCCGGGGGACGGAGCCCGGCGAACGCGTCGTCGAGGATGCGGCTTACCGCCTCGGCCGTCACCGGGAGGCCGCTGTCGACTCCCTCGGACCTCGTCTCGATCACGATCTCCACCGCCCGCGCAAGGTCGTCCCGGGTCATCCCGTCCGCCGCCAGGCTGGTCGGAATGCCCGTGGCGGCGAGCAGATCGAAGATCGCCCCGGGCAGGTCGTCGGTGAGCAGGGCGTCGGCGATCGGGCGTAACGCCTCGCCGACATACGTCTGCAGGTATGCGGTGACGTGCGGCAGGACGATCGCGTGGGCCAGACCGTGCTGGATACCGAAGCTGCCGCCGAGCACGTGCGCGACCGTGTGCTGCAGCGAGAATCCACCGGTGAGGCTGGCACCGGCCAGGAAGGCGCCGTAGTGCATCTGCTGGCGGGACTCCACATCAGACGGTTCGTCGAGCACGCGCGGCAGGAACTCCGCGACCGTGGCCGCACCCTCGACGGCCGCATGCCGCAGCAGCGGGGAGATCGTGGGCAGGTAGATGGAGTCGACGCAGTGGGCGAGGGCGTTGAACGCGCTCGAAGCAGACACCGCCGCCGGCAGGGATTTGCTGAGCTCGGCGTCGTAGATGACTGTCGAGGGCAGCATGTTGAGGCTGGTGTGCATCCGCTTGACTCCGCTGATCGTGATGCCGCAGAAGCCGGTCATCTCCGAACCGCAGTAGGTGGTCGGCACGGCGACGATCGGGATGCCCAGCTCGAGCGCGATGCCCTTGCCGAGCCCGGTCGCCGCCCCTCCCCCGATGGTCACCAGGCAGTCCGCGTCCAGTTCGCGCGTCCGTGCCCGGCCCCGCTCGGCCAGCTCCATCGGCACCTGCGAAATCGCTTCCGGGTGCAGACCGACGCCAAGCGGCCCGAGAATCGACAGCGCGTCCCGGGCGAGCTCGACCCGTCCGGCCGTGCTGACGACGAGCGCGCGCGTCGCGCCCAGTCGCCGCACCTCATCGGCCAGTCCGCTGATCGAGCCGAGGCCGAACACGATGCGGGACGGCGTCGCGTTGTACACGCCGCCGGGCGTGCGGAAGCTCATCTTCGTCGTGGTCAACGGTTTCCCCTCGTCTTCCCCTTGTCGTCGCGGTCACCAATTGGCGATCGTTCCGTCGGCGAGCACCGCCGAGCGGCTGTGCACGACCTCGGGTGCGTACGGATGCTTCGCCGCCTCGGACTCGTCGATCTCGATGCCCAGCCCGGGTGCGGTCGGGATCTCCCAGTACCCGCCGCTGCGCGTTATCGGCGTCGCCGACACGACATCGTGGTACCAGGGCACCGCGCCGGACATCTCCTCCTGGATCACGAAGTTCGGTGTGCTCACGTCGAAGTGCAGGGCTGCCGCTCCCGCCACCGGGCCGTTCGGGTTGTGTGGCGCGATCCCGACCAGTTGCGCCTCGGCGAGCGCCGCGATCTTCTTTCCCTCGAGCAGGCCGCCCGTGTGGTTGAGATCGGGCTGTGCGACCTGGATCGACCTGCTCGCCAGCAGCGGAAGGAACTCGGCGAGCCCGACGAGCCGCTCGCCGGCGGCGAGCGGGCTGCGCACCTGGCGAGCGACGGCCACCATCGCGTCGGTGTCGCCTGGCGCGACCGGTTCCTCGCAGAACATCGGGTCGAACGGCTCGATCGCCCTGATGTAGGACACCGAGGCCGCCGTCGACGCGGGCCGGCCGTGAAAGTCGACCATGATGTCGACGTCGTCGCCGACCGCCTCCCGCAACGTCCCCATCAGCGACTCGACCCGCCGGACCTCGGCCAGACCCGCCGTGTAGCCGGTGTACGGGATGATGACCACTTTGAGCGCGCCGTACCCGCGCTCGACCACACCTTGCGCCTGATCCCGCACCTTGCCGGGGTCGAACGCCTCGTACACGGCGCTCATCTCGCCGAGCCCCAGGTGGGTGTACACGCGCACCTTGTCCCGGGTCCGCCCACCGAGCAGCCGCCAGACCGGCAGGCCGACACTCTTGCCGTAGATGTCCCACAGAGCGTGCTCGATGCCGCTCATCGCGGTGACACCGACGATCCCCATCCGGTAGTAGCTGTGCTTGACCATGCGTTGCATCGCGGACTCGATGTCGCGCGCGTCCGTGCCGACGAGCAGCGGCTCAAGGTCGCGTACCGCACCGAGCACAGCGGCCGTCTTCCAGTTGAGGCTCGCTTCTCCCCAGCCGTGCAGGCCGTCCTGATCGGTCAGCACCTTCACCAGAATCCAGTTGCGCATCTCCGCGTTGACGACAAGCGTCTCGACTCCGGTGATGAGGACACGGTCCGCCGGCTGCCGTTGTACGTTCATCACTCTCCTGACTCGGCGGCCGGGCAGGCAGTGGTCCGATTCGGACTCAAGGTTGCTCGACGGGGCTGGGACTTTTCGGCTCGGCGGTGGGCGCAACAGCCCGATCCAGGACGGCCGGCGCAGCGGGATCGACCGCCGCTCCACCCAGCGCGTCGACCGTGCCCGTCCGCTCCGCCTCGAGCAGCTCGTGCGACTTGTTCTTCACCCGCGGACCGAACAGTCCCAGACCGACCGCGCCGAGCAGCATGACCGCCATCAGCATGAAGAACACACCAGCGAAGCCGATGTTGTCGAAGAACACGCCGATGATGATCGGAGCCAGGATCGAGCCGCTGCGGCCGAGCGCGGACGCCGCCGCGGCCCCGGAGTTGCGGCTGCGGGTGCGGAAGAACTGCGGGGTGTAAGCGTAGTTCGCCCCGGTGAGGCCGCTCATGAAGAACGCCATCAGGCAGCCGAACACGAGGATCATGGCGGCGTTCACCGCATACGCCATGCCAGCCGCCGACATCGCGCCGAGAACGAAGTACGCGGCGAGAAGGCGCTTGGGCTCGAAGCGGCGCAGCAGGAACGACGCCGACGCGTATCCCGGGATCTGCGCCAGATTGATGAGCAAGGTGAACATAAAACTCGCCGCGACGGCGTAGCCTTCCTTGATCA
Organism: Actinophytocola sp.; assembly: GCF_050699935.1. Classification (NCBI taxonomy): domain Bacteria; kingdom Bacillati; phylum Actinomycetota; class Actinomycetes; order Pseudonocardiales; family Pseudonocardiaceae; genus Actinophytocola; species Actinophytocola sp. The sequence continues at coordinate 38,480 of NZ_JBOHGB010000011.1, read as the reverse complement.
GCAGGCTCGGGATCCACGTGAAGAACCCGTAGAAGCAGAAGAAAATGATGAACCATGTGAAGGCGCCGAGCAGCGTGTGGCGGATGAGTGTCCGGCCGAACGCGTCGGCATAGCTGCGCAGCGCATTCGCGAAGACCGCGCCGGAGGCACCGGTGCGCACTCGTTGGTCGCGTGGCAGACGCTTGAAGGACCGCGCCGTGCCCTCGAGGTAGTCGACGACGTTCTCCGCCTCGTCGATCCGGCCCTTGGCCAGCAGCCATCGCGGCGACTCCGGCAGTACGCGCCGCCAGATCAGCAGTGCGAAGACGGGCAGCGCACCCGCGAACTGGATGTAGCGGAAGCCCCCGTCGACCTCGCCGAATATGACGCCCAGTAGCGCGGCAATGCACCAGCCGGCCGAGACGAACACGACCACCGCGGACACATAGGTTTCACGATTTCGCGTCGCGATCATCTCGCTCACGTAGACAGCGGCGACGACGACCTCGGCACCGCAGCCGACCCCGGTGATCACCCTGGCCACGAACAGGAACTCCCACGTCGGCGCCACGGCCCCGAGCAGACTGCCGAACGCGAATACCGCGAGCGCGAGCATGAGCACCGCTCGGCGGCCGTAGCTGTCGCTGAGGCCACCGCCGATAAGGGAACCGACCATGAAGCCGATCAGCACGCTGCTGCCGAGCAGCCCCGTCTCGGCACCGGTAAGCCCGAAGACCGCGGTCGCCGCGGGGAGGATGATCGACACAGTCGCCGCGTCCAGCCCCTCGTAGGTGTAGCCCAGGCCCGTCTGGGTCGCGATCCGTCGCTGCGGCCTGCCGACCGGTGTCTTCTCGACTCGTTCGAGGAGCACGGCAGCACGAGCGTTGTCCTGGCTCTCGAGAGAGGGCGTCATTGCATCTCCTTGGGCGAGAACGGGTCAGGCACACCTCGGATGCCCTCGGTGAGCCTCGTCCACCGTCGCGGTGCCGCCACGCTAAGACCGCCCCAGCGATATCGTCCAACTCTTTCTTTGTCTCATCTGATTGGATTTGCTTATTATTTGCTCATGGACGCCTTTCGACTCCAGTGCTTCGTCGCCCTTGCCGAGGAGCTCAACTTCCATCGGGCGGCCGCGCGCTGCCACATCTCCCAACCGGCCATGAGCCAGCAGATCGTCAAACTGGAAGACGAGCTGGGGGTCCAGCTGGCGGCCCGCACGAAGCGCTCCGTCTCGCTGACCAGGGCGGGCGAGGTCTTCCTCCGCGAAGCACGCAAGTCGTTACGGCAGCTGGAGCTCGCGGTCGCGCTCGCACAGCGGACGAACCGCGGCGAGCTCGGCCAGGTGACGATCGGAATCACCGCGCCGGCGCTGTACATCGCGTTCCCAGAGATCGCGCACGCGTTCGCCGGGCGGCTACCGAAGATCGGGCTCGTGGTCCACGAGATGACGACGTTCGAACAGGAGCGAGCCCTCCGCGACGGCACGATCGACGCGGGCATCCTCCATCCACCGCTGGAAGACGCCGATCTCGCCTTCCAGACGATCGCCGAGCCACCGTTCGCGGTCGTACTGCCGGCGACGCATCGGCTCGCGGCCAGGCCGGAGATCACACTGAAAGAGCTGGCCGGCGAGGACTTCATCCTCTTCCCTCGCGACATCGGGCCGCAGCTCCACGACTCGATCATCAGCCTGTGCCGGGACGCCGGGTTCAGCCCGCGCATCGCGCACGAGGCACACCCCGCGCAATCGATCATCGCGCTGGCCGCCGCCGGCATGGGCGTGGGATTCATCGCCTCGACGGTGCAGCGGCTGGAGCGTCCTGGCGCGGTCTACGTGCCGATCAAGGGTCCCCGGCCGAGACTGGGCCTGGGGATCGCGTTTCGTCCGGGCAGTCTCGAGACCCCGGTGGTGGCCGCCTTCGTCGACGTCGCCAAGCAGGCCGGCACCGCGATCAGATGACGACAAATAGGCAATACATATCAGTAGGAAAGGACAAATTATTGGACACGATCGCAGTGCGAACATAGGGTCACGACGAGCACAGACGCCGCACCAGAGTTCCACGACCGGGCACCGGTCGCACTTCGCACAGACGCGAGGGGCACACGTGAACGCACATCCACTCGCCACAGGACTCGGCTTCGCCGAAGGTCCGGTCTTCACGGCCAACGGGGAGATCGCCGTGGCGTCGATCGACCAAGGCGTGATCCGGCGCCTCGCGCGCGACGGCACGGTGTTGCGCACCTACGACGTCGGTGGCGGCCCGAACGGCCTGACCGAAGGCCCGGACGGCATCCTCTACATCGCCCAGTGCGGCGCTGTCGGCCTGAGCTTTCGCGAGCCGGATCGGGGCGGCCAGACCGGGGGCGTCCAGGCGCTGTATCCCGACGGCAGGGTCGAGTGGGTCACGAGGGATCCGATCTGGCCGAACGATCTCTGCTTCGGCCCGGACGGGTTCCTCTACGTCACAGATCCGACCCGCAGACGGCCCAACCGCGACGGTGGCGGGCGGATCTGGCGCGTCGACATCACGACCGGCGACGCTGAGCTGCTCAGCTCACCGGCCTGGTACCCCAACGGCATCGGCTTCAGCCACCGAGACGACGAGCTGTACGTGGCGTCGACCGGTGACTCGCGAATCATGAAGCTCACCCTCGACGACCGCGGTATTCGCGACCAGGACACCTTCATCCAGATGACAGCAGGCAAACCCGACGGCTTCGCATTCGACGTCGAAGGCAACACCGTCATCTGCGCCCTCGGCCAGGAACACGGGACCCGCACCCCTGGCGAACTGCAGACCTGGTCTGCGCGGGGCGAGCTGCTGAACACGTTCCGGCCGGGGCCGAGCCACCACTATACGAATGCCGCGATCAGCTCCGACGGCCACCTGCTGTTCACCGACTCGGCCGCGGGCGAAGCGCTCCTGGTCGAGAACTGGGGCGTGCCCGGGTTGGCTCTCCACCCATACCGCACGACCAACTCCCCACAGCGGAGCCACGTCTGATGGGGTTCGGCGGCCTCACTGGCTGCTGTTCGCCGCGAGCGGGACGATCCGACGGCAGCCATCGGCGCCGCGCGCATCCGGCGCCAACAGATCAATCCACAAACACCATCTACCGGGCGGGGCGACCGCGTTGTCTCACCGACGTCATGGCGCGGCAGACCGGGAACGCGAGCGGGCAACTGCCGCCCGCCGGTGACCTGGTCCTCACCTGTTACGCGTGTGGCTTCCGGCTGGTGACGTCGTTACTGCTTGTGTCCCAATGCGCTGGTGGCGAGTTTGCTGAGGGCGAGTCGGTTCGCGAGGCCGGTCTTGGCCAGCAGGCTCGAGACGTGCTTCTCCACGGTGCGGCGGGAGACGTGCAGGTATGCCGCGATCTCGTTGTTTGCCAGGCGATCCCCGAGTAGGCGGAGGACCTCGTACTCCCGCACCGTCACCCCGGCCACCCTCAGACGATCGGGGACCTCATGGGTGCCGGACCGCCGCTGCGGGATGCGCAGTCCCATCTGACGCAGCTGCGCGCGGCACGCTCCCGCGACAGCCGGCACGCCGGCGTTGTGGAAGTACAGTTCCGCGGCGCGCAGCCAAGTCTCCGGGCTGCCCCAGCCGTCGCGTGCCGCCGCCTCGCCCACCAGGCGCAGGCCGAGGTGGCGGGCCATCGGGTACAGCTCGCCCACGCGCTGGCTCTCGGCCAGGGCCGCCTCGGCGCGTTCGAGGTCGCCCTGGCGACCGGCCAGGACGGCGTCGGCGAGCAAGGCGAAGTGGTTGTCCCACCGGAACCCGGCGGACGGGCTCGCGATCGTCTCCTGGTACCCGGCCCGGGTGAGGGTGCCCTCCAGCGCGCGAAGGAGCAGGTCCAGGCCGTAACGGCCGGTGAGGTGGAAGGTGGTCGGGATGGCCTGCTCGGCGGTCAGCGCGGCGGCGAGGTCCCGGCGGGTGCCGTCCTGGTCCTCCTCCAGCAGTGAGCAGAACGCGTCGGCCAGGCCGTGCAGCCGCGGCACGTGCTGGGACAGGTCACCGCCCAGCCCGGACAGCTGCTCCCGCGCCGCGACCAGGTCGACCCGGTCACCGCGGTGTCCGGCCAGGATCGCGCGCAGGACGAGCATGAACTGGTGGATCTCCAGCAGACCCAGCCGGGCGGCGGCCGAGGACACGTCGTCGATCAGCGCGCCGGCGGCCGCGAACTCGCCGCGCAGCACCAACTGCAGGCCCAGGTTGACCTCGGACTGGTAGCGCGCGACCACCGCGCCGATGCGCGAGGCGAGGTCCCTGGCCTGCTCCAGCCGCGCGACGTCACCGTCCCGCAGGGCGTCGTCGAGGCCGAGCCGGACCAGGGCGTGGATCTCCCAGATCGGCAGGCCGTGGACGATCGCGAAGGCCCGGCTCTGCTCCAGGTACTCCGTGGCCCGCCGCGGGTCGTGCCGCTTGGTCAGGGCACCGAGCAGCTGCCACGCCTGGCAGGCGACCTCGGGCAGCGGGATCCGCTCGGCGATGGTCGCCGCGCGCAGGGCCGTGGCCTCGGCCCGTTCCAACCGGCCGGGGTCGGCCTGGTCGAGCTCCAGGTGCGCGGCGACCACGTCGATGGGCGCGCTGTCCTCGGGCGCCGCATCCGGGCCGAGCAGAGCTCGGGCGATGCGCACCTGAGCGAGGCCGTCGTCCGTGCGGCCCGCCAGGTTCGCCGCCCACGCGAGCCGAGTGTGCAGCCGCGCGCGGTGGACCCGGTCCAGGTTCGCGCTCACCTCGTCGAACGTGGCGCCGATGGTCAGGGCCTGATCCATCCGCCCGGCCTCGGTGAGCGCCAGCAGCTGGGTCTCGAGCGCCTCGAACCGGCGGGCCGGGTCGTGCACCAGCAGCTCCAGCGACCGGTCGAGCAGGGTGACGGCCGACTGGGCGGCACCCTGGGCCAGGGCGCGACGGCCCGCCTCGGCGTAGAGGGCCCCGGCATCGGCCAGCTGGCCGGCCGTCTCCCGCAACCGTGCGCACAGGTGGCACCAGTCGCCGGGGACCCCGGGGTGAAGCGACTCCACGGCGTCGGCCGCCTGCCGAGCCAGGTCGGCCTGGGTCCGCTCGGGGAGCAGGGTCAGCAAGGCGTCGACGATGAGCGCGTGATTGAACAGGTACCAGTCGGGGGTGTGCGGGTCCGGCCCGAGCAGGTGGGCCACCGGCTCGCTCTGCATGTGCCGCAACAGGGTCCGGTAGTCCAGGCCGGTGACATCCCGCACGACCGTGAGCGGGAACCGCAGCCCGATGACCGCCGCGACCGACACGAACTCCCGGGCCTCCTGGCCGAGCCGGTCGAACCTGGCGGCGATGCCCTGCACCAGCGCGGGCGGTGGGGAGGAACTGGTCGTCTCGCCCATGGTCCACCCGCTGTCGGTGCGCACCAGCCGGCCCTGCGACACGATCTCGTCCGCCAGCTCCTCGACCAGGAACGGCAGGCCGACGCTGCCGGCCCACAGCAGCTCCACGGCGGCCTCGGGCAGCTCGGCCGGCGACCCGTCAGCGTCGCCGAGGCACACGCCGGCGAGCACGGCGACGTCTCGCCGCGGCAACCGCTTCAGCTCCAGCATGGTGGCCGCGGCCCGCCGGCTCGCCGCGCGGGCGAAGCGGAGGGCGTCGCAGTCCTCGTCGCGGATCGTGCCGAGCAGCAGGGTGGGCTGGTGGGTGATGTTGTCGATCACGTACTCGAGCGCCGCCAGGGTGTCCGGGTCCGCGTACTGCAGGTCGTCGACGACGACCGCGCAGCCGCCGGAGCGGCCTACGAGCTCGGTCAGCCGGAGCACGCCCTCGGCGAGCAGGATCAGAGAGCCGCTGGACGTGTCGTCGGCGGGGGTGCCCCAGTCCGGGTTCAGCCGGGCCAGCGCCGGCCGGTAGGGACCGAGCGCGTCGATGTCGATCGTGGTGCCCATCCGCTGGAGGGAGAGCAGCGCCTCGTTGAGACAGCGGAACGGGATCGTCCGGCTCATCGCGCTGCCCCGGCCGCGCATGATGCTCATGTTGGCCACGTAGGCCAGGTCGGTCGCGACGGAGGCGAGGCGGGACTTGCCGATCCCCGCCTCGCCGGTCAGGAACAGCACCTGACCCCGTCCTCGTGTCACCTCGTCCAGGGCGCTGCGGAAGACCCCTATCTCGTAGTCGCGGCCGACGACGGTTGGTGAACGGTGTCCCACAGCCAGGGGACACTACGTGAACGGCGATCTACTAATCGGATTCTTCGGGACAACAGGTCGACCCCAGCGGCCATCCGGTGCCCGACACGACCGTGTCGATCGGGTCGTCGACAGGAGCCCCGGCGTCGCTGCCCGCGGCGGCGGCGATCGCCCCGGCGGACAGAACGACCCCAGTCAGCGCGGCGATGCGCAGTCCCACGGCCTGGACGCCACGGCGGGACGCGGGCTTCTGGTGCCGGTCGTGGTTCTCCGGTTGTGCCATCTCTCTTCTTCTCCTGTCGTTGTTTCCTTCGTACTCCGGAATGTCCCGGAGGATCAGGTGTGGTGCGGCGGGGTGGGCCGCAGCAGCAACGCCGAGGGCACCCACTCGGGGAAGCCGACGCGCAGCAGGCCATAGCCGATGCCCGACCAGCCGGACAACAGTCCCGGCGTCGGCACCCGGTCCGGGGTGGCGCACCGTGGACCGTCGCGGCGCAGCATCGCCAGAGCCCGCCCGGCCTGCCGGCGGACCACGGCTGGGTGGTGGTCCGGTTCGCCGGCCGCGGAGGCGCTCAGCAGCAGGTCCGCGCGGCCGAGCTCGCCGTGGCACAGAGTCAGGTCGGCCAGGTTCGGTGAACCGGCTGCGGGGTCGGTCGGGTCACTGACGCCGTGCCGGCACCACTCGAGAGTCGACGGTGCCGCCGGGTCCACCAGCCGGTGCGCGCAGTCCTCGGCCAGTTCACGTGCCGGCGCGCAGCCGATCTCCTCGTCCACGGCGCGCAGCGCGGCCGCGCACCCGGCCAGGCCGTCGGCCCAGCCGGTGGGCCCGTCCACGGCCGCGGCCCGCGCGGCGAGCGGGACGGCGGCCCTGGCCCACCCGGCGACATCGTCGTCGCCCAGCACGGTGGCCAGCCGGGCGAGGGCGTAGGCGATGCCGCCGAACCCGGTCAGCCCACCCGCGCCGACGGCAGTCACCAGCTCCGGCTGGTCGTCCAGCCCACGCAGCAGGTCGGGCAGCGGGTCGAGCGCGTGCCGGGCGACCTCCAGATACCGGGACACCGCGCTGATCCGGCCGAGCTGGGCGAGGAAGAGCGCGACTCCCGTGTACCCGTGCGCGAAACCGGCCCCCATGGGCAGCACCAGCCACCGGGTGTCGTCGACGGGTTCCAGCCCGAGCCAGTTCACCCGGTCCGCGCCGTAGGTCGCGGAGACCACCAGGTCGGCGACGGAGCACGCGGCGGAGAGCAGCTCGTCGGTGCCGACCGCGGTCACCGCGACCGGCGCGGTCACCGGGGCGGGCACGGCCACGGCGGTGCGCCGGCTGGCCAGCGACGCGGCGATGATCCACTCCTGGTCCCGGCGGTCGAACTCGTCGAGCGCCGCCAACCTGGCGAGGACGTCCACCAGCCCGGAGCGGCCGAACACCCCCGTCAGGTTCAGGTCGCCGCCGCGGAGTCCGCGCTCGTCCGCGCGCGTGGTGAACAGCGGGATGTCGCCGACGGCCAGGTCGGTCACCTCCTGCTCGACCAACGCCCCCGGTAGCTCGGGGGCGGCCAGTGCCGTCCGCAGGTGGTGGTCCCGGTCGTGCGTGTCGCGCAACGCGTCCGGGCCGGTGGACCCGGCGAGGGCGGAGGCGTAGTGCCGGGTGGGTCGCACCACCACCCGTACCGGGAGTTCGGCGTGCGCCAGCACGGTCCGCGCGAACTCCTCCCGGTGCCCGGCGACCGCCTCGTAGACGGCGCCGAACCCGGCCAGCACGGCCGGCGCGTGGTCGGCGACCTCGACCGGACGGCCCGCCCACCGCGGGCGGTTGAGCCCGCCTCGGACCCGGCCGGCGCGGCGCACCCGGCGCATCCGGTCGATGCCCGCGTCCGACCAGCCGGCCACCTCGGCGTACGTCGGCTGCCCGGCGTCGCCGCCGACCCCGGAGACGTCGGTGAGACCGTGCCGCCCGGCGGCGGCGGGCAGCATGCCGGTGCGGGCGACCGAGTCGGCGAGCGCCATGGCGGCCGGGTCGGGACCGCCGTGACCGAGCCGAGGGTGGAACAGCGTCTCGACGTCGACGACCATCGGCTGGTCGCCCAGCGCGACCAGGTTCTCGTGGTGCATGTCGGTAGCGCTCAGCAGGTGCAGCAGCGCGAGCAGCCCGCCCACCCGGCGGTAGTAGGTCGTCGCCCGCTCGAGCGCGGGCAGCGGCTCGGGGCGCACGTGGGCGGTCCAGCCGTACCCGTCGCCTGCCACGGCGGGCACGGTCCGCAGCCCGAGCCCCGACACAAGCCCGTTGGTCAGGTCGACCATGCGGGACAGGAAGAGGTGGGCGTCCACGCCGCGCGGCTTGTAGACGATCCGGGCCCCGTCGGCGAGCTCGACGACGCTGGTCGCCCGGCCGCCCCGATGCCGGTCACCGCCGGGACACACAGCGGTCACCGCCGCGGGGGGCCCGTCGAGCACGTTGCCGGCGAGGAGATCCCGGTCGGCGGCGAACCGGCCGAGCAGCTCCGCCGTGGCGCCGACCGCCGCGGCGCACTCCCGGGCGGCCAGCCGCGCGAGCACGGGGTAGCGGACGACGAGGTCCGCCACCCCGGCCGGAGTCGCCCATCGGCGCGCGAAGTCCACGAATCGCGCCCGGCCGTCCTCGCCGGTGAGTGAGCCCGCGTCGCGGCACCGGTGCAGCTCGTGCACCAGCACGGGGGCCGCGAGCGACACCAGGCGGCGGGAGAGCTCCCCAGTGAACGCCGACCGCAGCGCGGCGCGGTCGACCGCGGTGTCCGGCAGGTCCGCCAACGCCGTGTCCAGGCGGCGGACCGCGTTGTCGGCCCACGGCGCCACAACGGGTGCGAGGTCGTCGCGCCAGTCGCCGGACCCGGCCGGTATCCGGCTGGCCCGCGCCGCCCGGCGGAGTGCGTGCTCGACGTCGGCGACCCAGCCCGGTACCGCCACCCCGTCGGACGCGGCGCGCTCCGCCGCGGTCAGCGCCGGCTCGTACCACCGCCCGGGCAGCGCCGCCGCCGGTGCGGCGACGCGCGCGGGGGAGCCGGGCACGGTCACGTGGCGCATGCTCGCACGACGGGTACCGGCGGTCATGGGTGGACCTCACGACCATTCACGTCTTCACCGGTACCGCCGCGGGGCACGGTCCGCCCGGTGATCCCCGGCACTCCCGCACCCTCGCCGAACGGCTCGTCGACCGCCCGTTCGCCGACCGAATTCGGGTGAGCCGTACCGATGCCGCCGGACGGGCTCCGACGAGAACGTGCCCGCATCGACCACACTTCGTCCGCGGGCCATATTTCGACTCGCGTTAGCGAGTCCGTGCTAGGGCCCCGTCCTCAAAGCCAGAGGGTGAGGGTGCGAGGTCGATCATGGCTTGATGGGACGTGGCAGTCGTATCGGGTGGCAATGGCCCGGAACTGTTTGAGGCGTTGGAAGCAGCCTTCGACGACGTTGCGGCGACGGTAAGCAGTCCGGTCGAAGGTGGGTAGTCGGTCTGCCGGCAGACCCGCGTCGGGCTCCCTGACGCGAAAGCCGACGCCGCCTTCAATCTCATTCGCCCGCCGCAGCTCAGCCACCTCGCGCCGCAGCCCCTTCGACTCCGCGGACTCCCCGCACATGACGCCATCTCGGAGGTCCAGTATCTCGCCTCCAGCCCGCAGCAGCACCATCCCGACCCCATGGACCCCGAACCCAGCAGCCGCCACCAGCAGCTGACCACCGGGCAAGACACGTGGAGCGCCCGGTGCGGAGAAATTCGCACGCCGGGTGCGGCGGGCGGGCCGAGGAAACCCACCGGGAGCAATCCCAGCAGGGCGCCTCGGTCCGACCCAACTGATCAAACAATGGCCGTCCATGATCAACAGGTTGTCCGGCCAACCCCAGAACGTCAAATCTCAAGCTAGACGCATCGGCGCCCACACCACTGGTGAAAGACGCGGCCGCTCCGTCATGCGTGGTTCTCACCACCGTTCTGTCCGAACGCAAGCCGGCGGCACTCGATCGGGGACGACGGCGGCGAGGAGAGCGGTCACCTCGGACCAATGGGTATCCGGTGGTGGGCATGCGTCGGGCGCCGGTCGTATCCGCCGCGCACCGGACACGACCGGACATGGGAGTACCTCCCACCTTTCGTAATTCGACAGGTCAGCGGCCTCGGCCGGGCGCCTCGTATCCGAGTCCGCAGTGACGACCGTGGCGACGGCACGAACAGAGCCGGCCCAGACGGCACGGACCGCCGCGAATGTGGGTGAGGCGCACCGATGCGCGGCCCGCCCCCGGTTTGTGAAAGTCGTGACGGCCGGGCGGTGCCCGCGACGTGGGACCACGCCGCACCGGTGAACCGGTGATCGGATACGCCGGGTGGTAGCCGACAGGGAGGTGAAGAAAATGCCGGAGTCGCAGCCGATGAGCGCAGCGGACCTGCTGAAGCTGGGATACGAGAACGACGCTCTCCTGCTGGAGGACATGTCGCTCTGCTCGAACTGCTCGTGGACCTGCACGGACACCAACGCGCAGAACTAGCGGTCCCCGCACACGGGTTGCTCCGGCCGCACGCCAACCGGGGCAACCCGTCGGACTTGGAGGAGGAAGGGTGGCTGCACCAACGGCCGTCGAACCGGTGAGTGAGTGTGTCGGCGAGCTGCTGAGCTCGCACGGGACCGGCTACGCCCTGCAGAGCGATGCGGCCTGGTGGCACCTCACACCGACCGCGAACCGGAACGACCGCAGGCAGGGCTGGAAGGTGCACGTCAGCGCGTCCCCGCTGACCGCGGTCGAGACGTTGCGCGCGGTCGCGGCGGTGGTAATGCCGAGGGGACACCGGTGGAAGGTGGCACGCTCGGTGTCCGCGCTCGTCGACCTGTGCTCGCCGCCGTCGCCGCTCCCCCAGTCCGGCAAGTTCATCACGGTCTACCTCGACGAGGGTGACCCTGCGGCGCTCGCCGCCGAGCTGCACGACGTCACCAAGCTGTTCAACGCCCCCGTCGTGCCGAGCGACCGCCGATACTGCCGCGGCAGCAACGTTTACCTCCGCTACGGCGCATTCTCCGCGCAGCACACTTACGGCACGGCCGAGCAGACCCAGGTGTGGACCCTCACGGACGACCTGGGCAGGCAGGTCGAGGACCGGCGCGAGCCGGGCAGGTTCGCGCCGAGCTGGGTGCCCGACCTCCCGCTGCCGCCGCTCGACGTCCGGCTCGCTGCCGGCCCCGGATTGTTCGGGCGAGGGATCACTGTGCTCGGCGTGCTGAGCCAGTCCGTCAAAGGCGGCGTGTACCGGGTGCGGTACGGGGGCGAACAGGCGGTGCTGAAGGAGGCACGCTTCGGTACCTGCCCCGATCTGACAGGGCGGGACGCCCGGTCATCCCTTTACAACGAGTGGGAGATACTGCGCCTGCTGAAGGGCACCGGGCTCGCACCGGAGCCGATCGCGTTCTTCTTCGAAGAGGACAACGCCTACCTGGTCGAGGAGTTCCTCCCCGGCCGCACACTCCGGGAGACGGTCGACCGGCTCAACTACCGGGGCGCGATCGACGCGGCCACCCTGACCGGCATCGCCCGCAACGTGCGTGAGCTGGTCGCGGCGGTGCGCGCACGCGACGTGATCCAGTACGACCTCACGCCCAACAACATCATGGTCGACGGGAACCGTTACCGCGTCATCGATCTTGAGCATGCCGGGACCTCCGGCTCGCCGGAGCCGCGAATGCGGGGCTGGACACCGGGATACTCGCCCGACGAGACGCCTGGCCGGTCCGTCGAGTCGTTCGACTTGGACTTCCCCCTGGCCGCGCTGGAGCACTTCGTGTTCACCGGCGCTGATCCCTTCATCGCGCGTTCGGTGCCTTATGCCCAGCATGCCGCAGCCGTTCTGGACACCTTCGCGCCGGCCGAGATCGACACCTCGGCAACGCGCGATGGCCTGGCCGCCCCGGCCATCGCGCTACGCACCGACCCGGATGCCGACCGCGTGCTGGAGGAGGCGACACTGGCCGGCCGCGAACTGGTGCGCCTGGTGGACTGGGAGCGTCGCCCGTGGCCCTGGCCGGGCCGATGGGCTCCCGGCAAGACACACCCGGTTTCCTTTATGGCCGGGACTTCTGGCATCGCCCGGTTCTTCCTGGACCTGTGGCGGGCAAGCGGGGACCAGGACTGGCTCGGACATGCCGAGGACCTCATCGCGTGGTCGGCCGCGGCCGAGCCGTTCGTCGTAGGGCGCACTCCCCCGGGGCTGTACTTCGGGTTTGGCGCCCTGCCGTGGCTCATGGCCGATCTCATCCAGGCCGGCCGCGCCCAGGATGTGTGGCAGCGCCGCGCGCTCGCGTTGACCGCCGCCGTAGCGACTGCCGACCCCGCGAGCTGGGATATCACACACGGGTGGGCAGGAATCGGGCTGGCGCAGCTTGCGGTACTGCGTGCCACCGGGGACCACGACTGTCGCGCGGCCGCCGAACGGACGCTTCGCCGCGTACTCGACGGCGCGACATCCCTGAACGGGGTTCCCAGTTGGGACAAGCGGGGCCACCGGTTCCACGGGTTCGCCCACGGCGACGCCGGGGTCGCGTATTACCTGCTCCACGCTGGGAGGGACTTGGGTAACTCCGCTGCGGTTGAGCTAGCCACGACCGTCGCGCACGGGCTGCTGACGATCGCGACGCCGGTGGCGGACGGCCGCGCGATCTCCTGGCGGCATCGCGACGGCAGCGACACCGTCTGGTCGCACTGGTGCAACGGTGCGGCCGGCGTCGGCGGGTTCCTCGCGGCGCTCGGGTCGGCCACGGGTGATGAGGAGATCAGCGCCGCCGCGGTGCGAGCTGGGCGCGCGATCACCCTGACGCGGCCGTTCGGAAGCTGCTGCCGCTGCCACGGGCTAGCCGGTGACGGGGACTTCCTGCTCGACGTCGCCGCGTTGCCCGGTCATCGCGAGGAGTTTCACGCCAGCGCGCGGTACATCGGCCGCAAGCTCGAGGCCCTGAAGTTCGACGACGGCACCGCCCCGAAGTGGGGGCACGAAGGCGACGGCGAGCCAAGACCGGGCTTCATGCGCGGTTATACCGGCATCCATTCGTTCCGGCTGCGCCTGCACGGTCACCTGAACCAGGCGCCGCTGATGCTGCCCGTCGACCCCGAGGGGGCTCTCTAATGCGTTTGTCAAGCGGCGTTAACGGAGTGGCCGGGCTCGAATGGGCGTCGGGTGCGCAGGAGTGCGTGCAGGACGTTGACCCGGCGGCGTGCCAGGGCGAGAACGGCTTGGTGGTGGGCTTTACCTTCGGATCGGTTGGGGATCAGCTCGGTGATCGTCTGTGGGGTGTGATCCACCCGATGGCTGGACAGCACCGTCCCGGTCCCCCGGACCTTGATCGCGGCCCAGTGGATCTCCTTGGCGACATCGTTGCCCACCCCGGCGGGCATGCGTTTTCTCCTCTCTCGACAGCATGACCGTGCAGCCTCTTCCCGCCGTCCTTGCCCTGCACAGCGATTGATCGCAGTCCCGAACCAGCGGTCAAGAAAAGCGGCTGAGCCTCCTTGGCCATCAAGTGCAGCCATCGTGAAAGCCATACCCGCACCACCCGCACACCTCGATCGTCTCGAACGGCCGGAAGAACATCTGAAAGGTAGGGCGTTGTGTTCGATGTAGGTGTGCGGAGTCGGCGGGCGGAAAGCGCGGTCGACGGCACAGGGTCCACGACCATCGAGTTGTTCCCGTACTGGGGCGACAGCCGCAGAGTGATCGTCCGGCGCGCCGGACGGACCGTATTCGCGTGTGTGGCCACACCGAGGACACCAACCTGGTGGTTCCTCGAGGACTGTGTGCCGCGCCAGGACAGCCCGCAAGCGGCGGCGGACCTGGCGCAGGTGTGTGAACACCTTCTCGTCGAGCACGCCGTGACCGACGTGATCTCGATCCATCCCGAGTCCTGGACCGAGAAGCTGGTGGCCGCGGGCGCGGACCGGCTGCAGCGGATGATCCACCTGTCGTTGCGGCTGGAGGCGAACCTGCTGGGCATGCACCAGAGGCCACTGCCCGACGGGTACCGGATCGAACCGCTGCTCCTGCCCGAGGACGATCCCGGCCCACTGAGTGTGCTGAGCCACGAGGACCGCCGGACCGAGGACCTGCGCGTGTGGGAGGACGCCCTGTCCGGTTGCTACGGCCCGGTCATCCCCGAGGGGAGCCGGATGGCCGTTTCCTTGGACGGGCTGCATGCCGCGGTCGTGGTGACATCGCACCGCGGTAGCCCGTTCGTCGCGAACATCGCGACGGCCCCTGGGGAACGTGGCCGGGGCTTCGGCCACGCGGTGCTCGTGGACGCCATGGCGGGCCTGGCCGCCGCTGGCCACACCGACTGCGAACTGAGCGTCGTCGAGGACAACTGGGTCGCGCACCGGATGTACCGCTCCATCGGCTTCCACGCCCACCGGCCGGTCTCGCAAGTGAGTTGGTTTAGGAGGTCCACCGATGCATAGCGTCCGGCTGAACCCGGTCGCCGAAGTGGTCATCGGCACCGCGTGCCGCGTCAGCCACCGATCGCCCGCGCTGAGCGTACTCACCGTCCCTTCCGAGCACGCCCCGCACGTGCTGCACGACCTCGTCGCGGCTCTCGGCGGCGACGGGGTGCGGTACTACCTCTCCGGCGGCGCAGGCCGCTTCACCCGCCCCGTGTGGGGGTTCGGGGCGAATGCCGCCGTCCGGGACGTGCGGACCGCGCCGCCGACCGACCTGACGATCACGCTGGGGGTGCTGCACGCCCGCGAGGCGCGGGAGGCCGCCGCCGACGAAGAGCTCCAGCGCATCCGGTCCTGGTTCGACCGGGCCGAGGGGGAGCCTCGGGTGCTGTTGCTGGAAACCCTTGGCACACCGGCGAAAGACGACATCGCGTTCTGGCAGGCGTGCCGGCTCCGCCACGCGCGGCACGCCACGCAGTCGATCGTCGTCCTGCGACACGAGCAGGCGCAGGCCGGCATCGGTCCCGTCGAGCCGCAACTCGCCGAGCTGCTCATGGCGCTGAGCCTGGCCGGAGATCACGTCCGCGGCACGGAACTCGCCCGCTGGCAGGCCCTGCGCGGCTGGGACCCGACGCTGGTCGATGCAGCGACCTCGATCCGGCGGCTCGGCGCGGACCTGGTGTACACGCATGCCCGCGTCGAGCAGCATCGGCATGCCGAACGCCTGGTCGGCACGGAGGACCCGGGGCTCGTCAGCGAGCTCGCGGCGATGGTCTTGTCCGGCCAGGCCGTGCCGTCACTGCCCGTGGCAGCGCTAATCGAGGACCCGGCGGCCGCGCTCGCGGCGTTCAGTCCGCACGCCTGCGCGGCGGAGGTGAATCGCCGCGGGATGTCCCGGTATGCGGGGAACCTCTACCGTCGCGGCCGCGCGGGCGGCTGGGCCCGCATCGCCCGTCCCGTCGGGACCGCCGCCTACCTCGCGGCCATGGTGGCCGACCACCGCCGAACCACGGCGCACGCCTCCGTCCTGCTCGACCAGGCGGAACGGCACGGAGTCGGGCTCGAAGCACGCGCCGTTCTCGCGTATGGAATCGGTCAGTATCTGGTCAAGGACAAGGATCCGGCGTTGCGGTCGGCCGGGGTGCGGATGTTTGACCGCGTCCGCGACTGGCGGACGACGGCGCAGGACAGCGACCGGGAGTCAGGCGGCAGCCAGGTCGCGGCGTCGTTCAACGGTGCCGCACTCGCCTTCTACCGGGACGGTGATGTGGAGGTCGCGGCCGAGGTGATGAAAGCCGGGCTGCAGGCACTGCACGAGCCAGGTGTGCTGGACCGGGGCCACCTCTACGACCAGCACGTGCTTCTGCTGACCAACCTGGCCAAGGTCCGCCGACGGGATCCGTGGACTCGGTCGCAGGCCCTGACTGATCTGCGCGAGGCCTGGCGGGTCGCGCTGGACGCCGATCTGCTCGCCAGCGCGCTCTACGTCGCGGCCGACCTGGTGCGGGCGCTGGTGGAGACCGGGGAACGTGCCGAGGCGGAGGAGATCGCCCGCGAACTGCTGCTCCGGTACGACCGGGCCCGCGAGACCGCGCGGGCCAGCGAACGCGCGGTGGTCGCCGCCTGCTGGTACCTCGCCGACCACGACCTGGATGCCGGGGAGGTCCGGTCGGCGGCCACCTGGTACCTGGAGGCAGCCCGACGGATGCGACGCGGTGGGCCAGAGGTTATCGACGCGATCATCCGCAACCTGCGCGGACAGCAGAAGCCGCCGCAGGACGTGCTCGTGGAGCTGGACCATGAGCTGGTGGCGAAGCGCGCACTCGCGGACGATCTCGTCGCGCTGCGCGCGTGCATGCCGGACGAGCGCCGTGCCGTCAGCTGAGGCGGCCGCCACCCGCACGGCCGCCACCAAGACGGCTGCCAGTCGATCCCGTCACGTCGCGGTCGCCACCTGGATGGCCAGCCCGGGCAGGACCGCGGTCGTCGTCACGGCCTCGGCCACTCCGGGCGGCGTCGCCGTGGCGCGGATGGACCCGGACGGCGAGCTCGGGCCGCCCTCGTGGCTGCCCGGTACGGACGGCTACCGTGCCGTCGGCTGGGCCGACGAGGACGTCGCCGTTTTGCGGCGCGGCGATGGACGGGCTACTCGGTTGGCGCTGGTACGGATCAGCGACGAGGCGATCTCGCACCACCAGGTCATCGGTCGGCCGGTCGCCGCACGCATCCGGCAGTCCGGTGGTGCCGAGGTGCTGGTCGCAATGATCGGGCCGGACGGTCCATTGCTGTGCCTGTATCGGCCAGGCAGCGGGAGCTACCAGCCACTGGCGGCCACCGCCGGGACGCAGTCGATGGCCTGCTGGCTCCCCGACGAACACATCATCGCGGTGAACGTCGCCGGCCCGGCCGGGCCGGCGGTGCGGCTCGTCGGCTATGACGACCACGGCAGCACCGAGGTGCCGGTCGCCTGGCCCGCGGGCCGCCGTCCTGTGGCGGCGGTAGGCAACGGGGAAATGCTCGGGCTGACTGGGGTCGACGACGCCGGCGAGTCGGTGCCGGGCACCATGGACCTGCGGACCCGTGCGGTGCGGTGGTTCACCGCGAGCGGTGGCTACTCGACCGCGGACGTGGACCGGTCGGGCACGAGGTTGCTCGCGGTGATCTGGGAGGACCACGGCTACCACTACCGCGTGCTCGACCATACCGGCACCGAGACCGGTCATGTTGAACCCGCCACCGGCCTGGCCACCGACCTGTGCCTGACCGCCGACGGCCATCATGTGATCGGGGGCTTCCAGTCGCCGTCCCAGCCGTTGTCGATCATGCGCTGGGAGCTCGCGACCGGCAACCCGCGGCCGGTGGCGAGCTGGTCCGCCCCGACACAGCCCGCGGCGATCCGCTGGCAGCACCGCCAAGTGGCCGAAATGCCAGAGTGGACGTTCGAACCGGCGGCCGCCGGGCATGGCAGCGTCGTGGTGTACCTGCACGGTGGCCCGCACATCAGGCTCAACCAGAGCTACGAGCCTGTGATCGCCGCGCTCGTCGCCGACGGGTGGACCGTCCTCGGCCTGAACTACCCCGGCAGCGCCGGGTACTCCGCGGAGTACAGGGACATGACGGTCGGCGACTGGGGCGGCGTTGACCTCGACGCCGTCATGAGCCGGGTGATGGCACTACGCGCGGAGTCGCCGCAGCGACCTATCTGCCTGTACGGCAGCAGTTACGGCGCCTATCTGACGCTACTGGCGTGCGCCGGCGCGGTCCCCGTGGACGCGGCCGCGGTCTGGGCGCCGATCACCGATCTCGTGCGGCTGCTGGAGTCCGCGACCGGCACTCGCCGCCGCTGGCTTGAGTCCGAACTCGGTGAGCTGACACGCGAACCCGGCAGGCTGCGCGAACGCAGCCCCGTTCACGGCCGCACCACGCTCGCCTCGGTCCCTCTTCTCATCGGCCACGGCGTCCACGACGACCGATGCCCGGTCGATCAGTCACGCACGCTCGTCGACCTCCTCGGGCACGTGCCGACGCTGCGCTACCTGGAGGACGCGCACGGCTCGCATATGCCGTCGGACTGGGAGCGATGGGCCGGGACCGTCGTCGACCACCTCCGCCGGGTGGCACTGTGACCGCGTCCATCCGTGACCGCCTCGCCTTCCGCCGCACCTTGTGGGTGATGGTGTGGCGTGGCAGCGGCGTGCGTGGGGCACGGGTCGGCCTACTGGTCGTGCTCCAGGGACTCACACCGACCATGGCGATGGTGGCCTCCGGCTTGCTGGTCGCGGCGCTGCCCGGCGCGTTCGGAAGCGGCGAGCTCACATCCGAGGGAGCCGGTCCCGCGATGCTGGGTCTCGCCCTGTTCGGGGGCGCACTCCTGCTCGGCGCTGTGCTCGCGTCGATCGTCGACCACCAAGTCCAGGTTCTCAACGGCAGCTACGCCAGGGCGGTGCACCGCACGGTGACCGCAGCGACGCTGCACGACCCAGGGGTGGCACGGCTGACCGAGCCCGACGTGACCGGTGCCATGGCCGCGCTGGAGGAGTTCGAACGGGTCGACGGTTTCGTCGGCACGATGACCAGCCTGCGCGAGCTGGTGCAGCGCCGGGTGACCGGGATCGGCGCGTTCGTCGTGCTCGCCACCTTCGCCTGGTGGGCCCCGGTGGTGCTGCTTGCCGGCTGGCGCGGACTCAGCTTCGGTGTCCGCCGGTGGACCGAGCACGGCATGCGGCTGGCCTCTGCTGCCGGCTCCGGGGACATGCGCCGCGCGCGCTATTTGCGGACGTTGGCCATGGAACCTGCCGCGGCCAAGGAAGTTCGCGTGTTCGGCCTCGCGGATTGGCTCGTGCGCGGGTACGCCGACACCTACCTCGCCGCGTTGCGCGCCATCTGGCAGCACCGCAGGCTGGGTATGCGAACAGTCGTGGCCGCGACGGGCGGGGTGTTGCTGACGCACCTGATGGTGCTCGGCGTGCTCGGCTCGCAGGCCGCGGACGGCGAGGTGAGCGTCGCCTACCTGGTGGTCTACGTCCAGGCGGTGCTTGGCACCAGCGCGCTTGGCTACGTCTTCGGCGCCGAGGTGCCGCTCGCCCGCGCCCGCGAGGCCGCCGCGCGCGCGCTCGCACTCGAGGAACGGCTGCGCTCCCCCCGTACCGAGCCGGCGCCCCCGGCGCCCCTCACGCGACCGGAGGCGGTCACCGTCCACCTGCGCGACGTGCGGTTCACCTACCCCGGCTGTGACCGGCCGACGCTGGCCGGGCTCGATCTGGTCATCCCATCTGGACAGTCGGTGGCGATCGTCGGCACGAACGGCGCGGGGAAGAGCACCCTGATGAAGTTGCTGTGCGGGCTGTACGAACCCGACGCGGGCCGGATCTCGATCTCCGGGCTGGCCCCGGTGGCCGCGCGCGGGCGCGTCGCCGCGATCTTCCAGCGGTTCACCCGCTACGAACTCCCGTTGCGGGCCAACGTCGGCTTCGGCCACCTCGCGCTCGCCGAGGACGAGCAGGCCCTATCGGCGGCGTTGGCCGACGCGGGGGTCGCGGACCTGCTCACGGCCATGCCGGGCGGGTGGGACACCGTACTCTCGGCCGCCTACCCGGGCGGACGGGACCTGTCCGGCGGCCAGTGGCAGAAGGTCGCGCTCGCCCGGGCGCTCACCGCGGTGCGTGGCGGAGCCGGGCTGCTGATCATGGACGAGCCGACCGCGAGCCTGGACGTGCGAGCCGAGGCGGATCTGTTCGCCCGGTTCATGGCGCTGACCCGCGATGTCACCACGATCCTCGTCTCGCACCGGCTGGCGTCGGTCCGCCTGTCCGACCGCATCGTGGTGATCGCCGACGGGCGAGTCAGTGAGGACGGCACCCACGACGAGCTGATGGCGGCCGGAGGGAACTACGCGACCATGTTCTTCACACAGGCGAGGCGCTTCTCCCCCGGTACCGCGACCGACCCGGCACCGGTCAGCGAAAAAGCGGCGAACCCGTGACTGAGCAGTGGCGAGCGTTGCGGCTCGTGATCGCAACCGCCTGGCGGGTCGACCGCCGACTCACGGTGGCGATGATCGGCGAACCGGTCGGCAACACTCTGGCCCTGCTGTCCGCTCTGTGGCTGGCCGTCCTCACCGACGCGGTGCTGGCCGGCGACGGTCCGATGATCGCCTTCGGTGTGTGCGCCCTGGTCGCCGGGACCGCCCTCGGGTGGCAGCTCAGCCTGTCGAGCAGCCAGTGGCGGATGGTGCTCAGCGAGAAGGTCGCGCACGCGTTCGAGACCGAGATTGCCCGGCTATCCGCCACCCTGCCGACCCTGGAGCACCTTGAACACGCGGAGTTCCACGACCGTCTGGAGCTGCTGCGCCAGCGGCAGGGCCTGCTCGACGACTCCATGAGCATGGTGGCGATGACGTTCAAGGCGCTGTGCGCCGGACTCACGGTGTTCGTCCTGCTCGTGGTCGTGCATCCGCTCATGCTCGGTCTCGTGCTGTTGGCGTTGCCGACGGTCGCCCTCGCCGCCGCGGAACAGCGGTGGCGAGCAGACGCGGAGGATCGCTCGGCGTCGCCCGGGCGGACCGCCCGGCACCTGCGAAGCATGGCCTACGACCAGGACGCGGGCATGGAGATCCGCGTGTTCGGCCTCGCCGGTGAGATCGAGCGGCGCTGCGACCGGGCCTGGCGTGACCACCGCGATCCCCTGGAGCGGGTGGAACGGCGGGTGGCGCTGGTCAACCTTGCTCGGGAGACGGTGTATGTCCTCGGCGTGGTCGGCGCCGTTGGGTTCGTGCTCTGGGAGGTCGTCCGCGGTCGAGCCGCGCCCGGTGACGTCGTGCTGGCCCTGTACCTGAGCCAGCAGGTGCAGTCCGCGGTGATCTGGCCCGTGCAGGCCGTGGCCGGACTCGGGCAGACCCTGCGGACCGCCGCACGGTTTCTCTGGCTGGTCGACTACAGCGCCGAACGGGCCGTCCGGGGACGAGCGGCGCCGCCGGAGATGCTGACCGATGGGATCAGGTTTGAGAACGTGTCCTTCCGGTACCCAGGTTCGTCCACCTGGGTTCTGCGCGACGTGTCGTTGACCATCAAGCCCGGCACCGTGCTGGCGGTGGTCGGGGAGAACGGCGCTGGCAAGACGACCCTGGTGAAGCTCCTGTCCCGGATGTACGAGCCGACCGAGGGACGCATACTCGTGGACGGCGTCGACCTGGCGGCCATCGACGCCGAGGCGTGGCGCCACCGGTTGTCGGCTGTGTTCCAGGACTTCACTCGGTTCGAGTTCACCGCCCGCCATACCGTCGGCGTTGGTGACCTGCCCCGCCGCGACGACACCGGCGCGGTGCGCGCCGCACTATCCAAGGCGGACGCGCAGGACATCCCGGAGCTCCTCCCCGCGGACCTGGACACCCAACTCGGACCGCGCTGGGAGGGTAGCGATCTGTCCACCGGACAGTGGCAGAAGCTCGCGCTCGCCCGCGGCATGATGCGCACGGATCCACTTGTCGTCTTCTTCGACGAACCGACTGCGGCCCTCGACGCGTTCACCGAGCACGCCCAGTTCGAGCGGTACGCAGGGTCGGCTCGCGACGGCGAGCGGCGCGGCATGATCACGATCCTGGTTACGCACCGCTTCTCCACCGTTACCATCGCCGACACGATCGTCGTCCTGAGGGACCAACAGATCGCGGAGCACGGCAGCCACGACGAACTACTTGCCAGGGCCTGCCTCTACGCGGACCTCTACCTGCTGCAGGCGAAGTCGTACGGCCGCTGATGCGCGGTCATCTCCGGCCGAGGCGTCAGGGTTCGACCAGACCCGCGTCACGCCGCTCGCTGTCGAGCGACAACAGACTCAGCCTCACAGTGAGTGGATCGGCCGCAACTCGACCCGCTCCATGCGAAGGGAACTGCCCAGCGACGACCAACACGCTCACCGAACGAAACCCGGTAAGTGCCTTTGCCCGCCGCACGTCCTGGCGAACCACGACGTCGGTGCTGTGCATTCCAGTGATCATGGAGGCCGCTCTGCGGTCGTTGGCACAGTCGTCTCGTAGTCGATCATCACGGCAGCCCGGGTGAGGTGCTGAACTTCGGGCTCGCCTGGGCGTCGAGCCAGCCGCGTAACTTGAGGATCGAGACCTCGTCCCGCAACCTCCTCCTGGACTCCCACCGACGTGTGGGGAGCCCGGGCACCAGTCCGCAGGTAGTTCAGCGCCCACCGCAGCCACTCGCGCACCGATGGGGGCAGGCCCAACAACAGCGACCTGACACCCATGCCGAAGAGCGCCATTGGCGGGCACGATCCGCTCGATCACCTTGATCGGGGGCTGGCCGAAGAGTAGTCCGGGCTTGACGAACCGGCTGGGCCCGCCGGGCGCCGCGCCTGCGTCGGCGTCGGTAGGTGCGGCCGATGCGCGTCGTTTGCCCTCCCCGGACCGAGCGCGCCGAACGACTGCGCGTTGCCGCGCGCGATGCGGGTGACAGACGCCCTTGCCGGGGTCGGCGTCGCGGCGAATCTCCCGGCTGATCGTCGCCGCGCTGCGGTCCAGCTCGCGAGCGATCGCGCGGACGGTCTTGCCCATGCGCAACAGGTCGGCGATCGTGATCCGCTCGTCCTCGGACAGGAACCGTGCCGAGATCACCTTCGGCCGTCGGTCGATCGGCGGGTAGGTGTACGGCACGCCGCCGACTTGCTCATCCCTTGCGCCATCAGCTGAAGATATTGATCACGCTTATCGGCCAACCGGGCTGGACCCCGCTTCGCGGGGAAATCAAGGGCCGTGCGGGCGACGTCGGCGCGGCTGAGTGTGAGGTCGGCGGCGCGGGCTCGGGCCATGGCGGTAACGGCCCATTTGGTGGCGGAGTGGAGCTGCCCGGAAACGGTGACGCGCCCTGTGCCGGCGGAGAGTCGCGCTGTTGCGGCACCGATGCCCGAGGACGCCCCCGGTGATCAGGAGGACGGGGTGCGGCCATCCTGCCGATGGTGCCAGCTGACGCTGTCGGACCGTATCCCGGTCGACGCTGGCCGTGCCTCAGTGCGGACAGCCGCAGCTGGCTCGAAGCACCAGTTCGGTGTCCAGAACCAGGTCGAGGTCGGCGTCGCAGTCCCCCGCGATGTGCCTCCGCAGCACCCGCGCGGTCTGTGCGCCGAGCTCACGCAGCGGCTGGTGGATCGTGGTCAGCGCCGGGTTCGTGATCGCGGCCATCGGTATATCGTCGAACCCGGTGATGGCAAGGTCATCCGGCACCCGCAAGCCCGCGCTGAGGGCGGTGACCAGCACGCCGACGGCCAACTCGTCGTTGGCGCACGCGATCGCCGTCGGCCGTGGGTCGAGCCCGAGCAGGTGGTTGGCGGCGAGGATGCCGTCGTGTTGGGCCAAGCCGAGCTCGAGCGGCCGAGCCGGCTCGGCCAGCCCAGCCGCCCCGTGCGCGGCACGGAATCCCTCCCAGCGAGCGAACACGTCCGGTGACCCGAAGGGGTTCCCCACGAACGCCAGGCGCCGGTGCCCGTGCGCACCGATGAGATGTGCGCTCAGCCGCTCGAAAGCATGCCGGCTCTGCGTGCGCACCGTGGGAACACCCGCGGCCGGAGGAGCGGCGAACCGGACGATGTGCTCGCACCGGTCGGCGATCGCCTCGTACGCCTCGCCCGACACGGCGCCACCCATGACCGCGATCCCATCGACCCGGTCGGCCATGTCCAACGCGAGGTCTGGGGAATCACGCAGCAGGTGAGTACCGAGAACCTCCATGGACAGGTGCGCCGTGACCGCCTCATCCTCGAAGCCCGCGATCACCTCGGTGTAGTACGGCCCAGCACGCCCCGGCACGACGACACCGAGTGCGGCGTGCGGGCGCGGGTCGGATGCTCGTCCGGGATGCCTGGGCCGGTAGTTGTACCGCTTGATCGCCTCGAGCACCCGCTGTCGCATCTGTGGCGACACCTGACCAACACCACGAGCGACACGCGACACCGTCGCGACAGACACCCCGACACGGTCGGCGATCTCCCGGACCGTCGGTTCCTTCTGCTTCGCCACGTGCTGCCGCTTGCCGCCGAGCTCGGCGAGCGGTGTGCGCCGCACTGACTCACTCATGGCGCGGAACCTTAACTGACCCGAGGTCAGTTACACCACCCCTGGCTCAGCGGTCCGCCAGCAGCGCCCGCACCATCGCGGCGAGCTCGACGGTGAAGTCGACGACGAACGGCTCCATCCCCGGCTCATCGAGCACGGCGCACACCGGCGGGGCCGGGTCGGCCAGATGCCACAGCCCGATCACCAACGCGTCCAGCCGCAACAGAAACCGAGTGCCACCTCCGGCTCCCAGGGTCGGAACCCGTTGCTCCAACAACGGAGCCGTGACCTCCATGCCCCGCAGCAGGAAGTGCTTGAACTCCCGCACCCGCTCCTGCCCCACGTTGTGTTCCAACGTCGTGTGCAAGATCGCCAACAAGCGCACCAGGGCCGATCTGCTCGACAGCGACGACGCGATGAAGCCGCTCAACTCGTCCGGCCCGACCGGCCCTGTTCTGTCCCCCAGCCAGGCGTTCAGCGCGCCGAGCCACTCCCCCAGCCGATCCTCCACCACGGCCAGGAACAGGTCCTCCTTCGTACCGAAGTACAGGTACAGCGTGCCCTTCCCCAAGCCGGCCCGCTCCGCGACGCTCGTCATCGTCACGGCCTCGTACGCGTGCTCGTCGAACGACTCCAACGCCGCGGCCACCAACGTCGCTCGACGTTTGCGCTTGTCATCCTCGTTCCGGGCCCGCCGCCTCATCCACGAAGTGTGACATGCGGGGACACGTGTGCCTGGTCACAGGTGGACTACCTCGGTACAGCCGATTCGTCCTTTCGGTCGACAACGTTCGTAGCTGTAACATTTTTCCGCGGTTTCAGGGCTGGTGCGCCGGACCAAACGCTGGTTAGCGTTGCGCTCGTCCATTGAGGACCGGATATTCGATCGGCTAGCTGCCGACAATTGCGAATTCGACGAAGAAGGCGACGAGCGTCGCCGAAAAATGGGCGTGCCCAATGAGTACCGCCTCCCCGGCGCGCTGACCTGACCGGAGGGTAGTCACGTGGCAATGACGAGTGCGTCGACCGCGGCCACGCGGTCCACAGTGGCCGACGCCGTGGGCGCCACCAGCCTGATGACCGCGGCCATCCGGGCCGACGAGTCGACGTTGCCGGACCGCATGTTCGACGATCCCTACGCCGGGCACTTCGCCGGCGAGGCGGGGCGGGCGATGCTGGGCGAGCTGGATCTCGCCGACCAGGCCACGGAGCAGGGCGGTGTGCCCGGCGGCGCCGCGACCCGCGGCTTCATCGCGTTGCGCACCAGGTTCATCGATGGCGCCCTGCACGCTCTGCGTACCGAGGACGCCGGACGGCAGGTGGTCATGGTGGCTGCCGGTATGGACGCGCGGGCGTACCGGCATCCGTGGCTGTCCGGCGCGGCGGTGTACGAGCTCGACCAGCCGGGAGTGTTGGCGTACAAGCAATCCGTCATCGACAGGCTCGGCCTCACCCCGCACGCACGACGCCGTCCGGTCCCCGCGGACCTCACCGGGAACTGGGTTCCGGCGCTGCGCGCCGCGGGGTTCGAGCTCGACCGGCCGTCGGTGTGGGTGGCGGAAGGACTGATGTACTACCTGCCGGGTGACGCGGTGCGGGCGCTGCTGACCACGATCGCCACGCTGTCCACACCGGACAGCCGGTTGCTGGTGGATCTGGTCAACGCGGACATGCTGACCGTACCGGAGACCCGGGAGATGCTGCGCCGCTACGAGCGGTGGGGTTGCCCGTGGCAGTTCGGTACCAGCGAGCCGGTCGCACTGCTGGCCGAACACGGCTTCACCGCAACGACGGTCGGCCGTCCGGGTGTGCCGCCGCACGACCATGTCCGCTGGCCGTTGCCGGATCCGCCGGCCGGAGTGGCCGCACCCAGGTCATATTTTGTGAACGCGACTCGGAATGGCTGACGGCGTCTGACGCGGGCGATCGTGTGGTCGATGGAAAAGCGTACCCAATACGTCTTTGAGCCGTGAGGTCGTGAATTATGGATGGTCGCGAACTGGTCGACGACGTGTTGTTCGTCAACGCCGGCCGGAAATTTCTTCGCCTTGGCCGGCCGGTGGATGTGAACACCGTCCGTCGCGAGGTTGCCTCCGTGGAGTCGGAGCTGCGCGCGCACGGCGTGCGCGCTGGCAGTGTGCTTGCCGTCCGGCTGCCGCCATCGCTGGCGTCGGTGTGCACGCTGCTGGCCGGCTGGCATGCCGGCGCGCAGGTCATGCTGCTAGATCACCGGCTGACCGACCACGAGGTGACCCGTGCACTCGAACGGATCCGACCACGCGCGCTGGTGTCCGCGGCGAGCGGGTTCGGCGGCCCACTTCTGGGTCACCATCCGGTACGCACCACGATCGACACCTACCCGGGACGGCCCGCCGAAAGCGAGCACGTGCTGATACAGCTCAGCTCCGGCTCCACCGGCCCGTCGAAGATCATCGGCCGGACCGCCGCCGGACTCGCCGCGGAGCTCGAGCGCTACGCCCGGATTCCCGGCATGCCGGGGCGTGGCGAGCGGATCGTCGTGCTCAGCTCGCTGATCCACACCTACGGGCTGATCGGAGGGCTGCTGTACGGCATGCACTCCGGCGCCGACGTCGTGGTGCCCGACCAGCTCACCACGAACGGCATCCTCGACGCGATCACCTCCGGACCCGAGCCGACCACCGTGCTCGGCGTGCCGGTGCAACTGGAGCTGCTGGCCGCCACAGGTGTCAACGGGCGACCGCCAGCGCAGTTGGTCGGTGCGGTCTCCGCGGGAGAGGTGATCCGCCCGGAGGTGCCCACGGCGTTCGCCGAGCGTTACGGCGTGCCCGTCGGCGAGTGCTACGGGATGACCGAGGTCGGCCTTATCGCCATGGACATGGCGGGGACGCACCGGCCGGCGGTCGGTCCGCCCGCGCCCGGCGTCGAGGTCCGGCTGGACGGTGACGAGCTCCTGGTGGCCTGCGCGGAAAACCCGTACCTCGGCACGGTCGACGAGTCCCGTTGGGTGGACGGCTGGCTGCACACCAGGGACGCCGCGGCGATCGACGCCTCGGGCGTGGTGCGGGTGCTCGGGCGGCTGGACTCCCAGGTGAACGTGGGCGGAACCCGGGTCGATCTGTCCGAAGTAGAACAGACGCTCGCCGAGTTGCCCGAGGTGATCGAGACGGTCGTCGTGTTCGACCGGAAGATCGAGGCCTACATCGCGCTCCGGGACCCGGCGCGGCTCGCCGATGTGGAGGCCGAGCTGGCGAACCGGCTCGCCCCGTTCAAGCGACCACGGCTGAACCTCGTGGCGCGGTTGCCTCGCACCTCCAGCGGCAAGCGCAGGCGGGATCTTCCCGCACTGCGGGCGTGCCGGACGGACCCCGCGACCAGCCGCACGGCGAGCTGACCCGTCGTTCGAACGAACATCTGTCTCAACGAAATCGATCCGAAGGACATGACGGTGAAAGAGAACGAGAAGCTACGCGAACTGGTTGTTGACACGCTCAACGAGTTGCACCAGGAGGCCACTGACCTCACCGACGACACGCCACTCGGCCCGGCGGGGCTCGATCTGGAGTCGCTGGTCATCGCCGAGCTCGGTATGCGCATCGAGGAGAGCTGCGGTGCGCCGTTCTCCGACGAGGACATGGAGCGGGTGGCCGGCCAGACGCTCGGCGAGTTCGTCGCCGAGATGGCCGAGCGCGCGAGGGCCGGTGCCGCGGCCTCATGAGCACGCGACCGATGCTGGACCGGGACGAGGTCCTGGCCATCCTTGCCGCGCAACAGAATCTCGCCCCAGACGCGGTGAGCGAGCGGCTCGACTCGCTGGATC
Source organism: Actinophytocola sp. (assembly GCF_050699935.1). Lineage (NCBI taxonomy): Bacteria > Bacillati > Actinomycetota > Actinomycetes > Pseudonocardiales > Pseudonocardiaceae > Actinophytocola > Actinophytocola sp. Next base: position 10,553 of record NZ_JBOHGB010000011.1, on the reverse strand, counting down.
TCGTCTGGTTGCTGCACACCGTTCAGGAGCGATACGGGGTCGTGATCGATCTCAGCGACGGCCAGTTCGGCGCCGTGCTGACGATCTCCGACGTGGTCGCCGTGCTGCGGGAGAGGCTGGCCGATGCCGCGTCCGCCTGAGCACAGTCCACCTGGGACCGGACGCCCGGTGGCGATCACCGGCATGGCGGTGACCACCGCGGCCGGCCGGGGCACCGCGGCGCTGGCCGAACGGATCTTCGCCGGACGGCCGGCGTTCGGCCCGGTGTCCAGATTCGACACCGGCCGCTACCGGGTGGGCGTCGACGCCCACCTGCCAGGTGCCGGATCGCTTTTCGACGAGCTGGCCGCCGTGGTCGAGGACGCCTGCTCCGCCGCGCGGCTGACCGGCGCCGACCGGGCGGCGTGCCCGCTGTTGCTCGCCGCGCACCGGGATCCGGACTTCGCGCGGTTGCCGGCGGCACAGCGCGATGCCGCGCTAGCTCGCGACGGCCACGCCGGTGCACTGGCACGCCGCACCGGTCTCGGCGGGCCACTGCGCACCTACGTCACGGCGTGCGTGTCAGCGAGCACCGCGGTGGCCGACGCCGCCGCGATGATCACCTCCGGCCGGGTGGACCGGGCGGTGGTCGCGGCCGGCTACCTGGTGAGTGAGGACGACTTCGCACTGTTCGACGCCGGGCGGGCGCTGGCGGCCGACGGCCGGGTGCGACCGTTCAGCGCCGGACGCGGTGGGCTGCTGCTCGGCGACGGTGTCGCCGCGGTGGTGCTGGAGGCGGAGCCGGCCGCCACCGGGCGCGGAACCCCCGCACTGGCACGGCTTGCCGGCTGGGGCCGGGCCGGCGATGCCTACCACCCGTGCCGCCCGCGGCCGGCGGGGACAGGCACCGGCCGGGCGGTGACCGCGGCGCTGCGGCGGGCCGGGTTGCGGCCGGCGGACGTCGGTTACGTCAACGCGCACGGCACCGCTACGCCGGCCAACGACCCGGCGGAGGCAGCGGGGCTCTTGCTCGCGCTCGGCGGGCATGCCGGCAAGGTTCCGGTGAGCTCCACAAAATCCGTGCACGGCCACACCCTCGAGGCCGCTGGGCTGGTGGAGCTGGTGGCGACCGTGCTCGCGCTGCGGGACGGCCGCCTGCCGGTCAACGCCGGCTTCCTCGAGGCCGACCCGCATTGCCCGCTCAACCTGGTGCTCGATGATCCACCGCAGCACCGGCCGAAGTACGCGCTGAGCCTGAACATCGCCTTCGGCGGGGCAAACACCGCGCTGCTGGTGGAAAGGAGCGCGGCGTGACGCTCTCGGTCGACAGCGGTGTGGTGGTACTCGCCAGGGCGGCCTGGCCGGAGTCCGATGTGGACATCAGGCCGCCGGAGCTGCCGATGTTCGTCCGCTCGTCGTTCAGTCCGCTGGTCGCCGAGGTGGCCGCCCGCTGCCTCCGCCGCCACCATGGCGCGCCGCCGGTCGATCCGGAGACCGGTGAGCGCACGGCGGTGGTGGTGCTCAGCGTGGCCGGCGACGTGGTCACCAGCGCCGAGATGGTGGCAGCCGTCGATCAGGGCGAGCGGTTGGCTCCCATGCTGTTCTTCCAGTCGGTGCCCAACACCGCGGTCGGCCACGTGGCGGCCACCTGGGGCCTGGCCGGGCCGGTCGTGTGCCTGAGCCCGCCTGGCGATCCCGCCGCGGGTCCCCCGGCGTTCGAGGACACCGCGCTGGACTACGCGACCGAGCTGATCAGCGACGGAGACGCGGATCGCGTCCTGGTGCTGGTGATCGAGCAAGGGGAAGCGACCGGCGACGAGGACCGTGCCGCGGCGATGTTGGTGACAGGACCAGGCCTGGAGGACCAGTGAGTCAAGCATCCATTCGCGCCACGCTGGCGGCCGATCCCGCGGTCGGCGCCGGCAACGCGCTCGGCGCGCTGATCGAGTACGGCGCGCCGCTGAACACCCCGACGCTCGCCTTCGACACGGAGGTGGACGGCCACCCGGCGTGGTGTTCGCTGACGCTCGGCACGCTGTACCAGCGGGTGCTGGCGCGCGCGGCCTGGCTGCACGGGCACGGCGTCCGGCCGAGGGATCCGGTGGCCGTCTACACCACCGACGCCGCGGACGTCGTGCTCGGCTTCCTCGCGCTCGCCCGGCTCGGCGCGATTCCCGCACTGGTGAACGGAAACCTGGACGGCGCGACCGCGGCCGCCTACATCGGCAGGCTCGACGCCACCGCGGTTCTGGCCGACCGGGAACACCGGGAGCGGCTGGCCGGCCGCGTGCCGGAACTCGCGCGGTTCGACGTCGAGGCGGTGGGAAGCGGCAGGACGCAGGACGCGCCGCCGGCGTACCGGCATCACGCCGACGATCCGATCGCGATCACGCACTCGTCCGGGACCACCGGCGCGCCCAAGCCGATCACCGCGACGCACGCGAGCCAGTTCGCGGCGGTCCGGTACCGGCTGCGTCGGCCGAGGGCGCAGGGTTCGGACCGCTCGCTGTCCGCCCTGCCGGTACCGCACAACGCGACGCTGTCCATCCTCAACTTCTCCCTCGGGTCCGCCTCCGAGCTGCTCGTCCTGTCCAGGCAGGACGGACCGTACACATTGGACGCGATCCGCCGGTGGCGGCCGGGTACCGTGCTCGGCTTCCCGGTCACCTGGGCGGAGCTCGCACGGATGGACCTCCCCCCTGACGAGCTGGACTCGGTTCGGCTGTGGTGGAACGTCGGGGACTGCGCGCACGAGGCACACATCCGCAGGCTGATCGCTTCCGGCCGGCGCCGGGTCGCCACCGCGCACGGACTGCGGTGGACCGATGGCTCCGTGTTCGCGGACAACTTCGGTTCCTCCGAACTGGGACACACCGTCCTGTCCATCAGGCACCACCCCGGCACCGAGCGGTTCGGCCGGTGTGTCGGTCGCCCGGAGCCGTACGCGGAGGCGGTCGTGCTGGGACCCACCGGCGAGCGGCTGCCGCCCGGTGAGCATGGGCTGCTCGGTGTGCGCTCGCCGTCGATGTCACCCGGCTACTGGAACGACTCCACGGCCACCTACCGCAGCAGGCTCGCCGGCTGGGTGCTCACCGGAGACGTGGTGTACCAGGACGAGGACGGCTACTTCTACCACCTCGACCGGTCCACCGACGCGGTGTCCACTCCGGACGGAACGGGACTCTACACGGCCGTGATCGAGGAGTGCGTGCTGGCGAGCTGCCCGGACGTGCTGGACTGCACCGCCGTGGCGAGCGTGCACGACGGCCGGCCCGTGGTGGAGGTGCTGCTGCGGCTCACCACGGACGCCGACCGAACCGCCGACCGGACCGCCGCGGTGCGTGCCGTGCTCGACCACGGCGTCGCGTCGGCGCTGCGGCGGGTCGTGGTCGTCGACGACGCGGAGATCCCGTTCGGCGCGACCGGCAAGGTGCGCAAGCGGATGCTGCGTGAGCGCATGACCGGGATGGTGGGTTGAGATGACCGGGTTGGCACGGGAGGTGGCTCCCCTGGCCGAAGACGGTCCACCGCACCAGTTCTGGTGGCTGCACGACGCCCGGTGGTATCAGGGGGTGGCACGGCGGTTCGGTCAGCGGGCCGCCAACGAGATCAACGCCGAGGCGCTGCGGTTCGTCGCCCGGCGGGTCGCGGCGTGGTGCGTGCGGGAGCGCAACCGCCCGCCGGCCGACATGCCGCTCGCCGAGCTGTTGCCCCTGCTCGCCAGGATCAACTACACGATGTGGCCCGAGGAGATGGTCTCCGTCGAGCATCACCCCGTCGAACCGGGCCGCGACGACGGGGCCGACGAGTGGGAGACCGTGGTGGTCAACCACTTCGTGCCGAAGATGCTGCGTGCCGCGCGGAGCACGGACGGCTACCAGTCCGTCTGCATCCCGGTCCGAGCCGGGTTCTACGAGGGCCTCGGTCTGTCCGTTGAGGACGAACATGTCGAGTGCCAGTTCGACGGCGACGAGGTGTGCCGGTTTCGCACCGTCCGCCTGCCGGTGCGGGAGAAGGTGTCATGAGCGGTGACCTGAGTGCCGGGTCGACGTATGCGGTCGACGTCTGGGTCGATCCGCTGTGCCCGTGGGCCTGGCAGACCGCCCGCTGGCTGCTCGAGGTCGAGCGGACCCGGCGGGTTCCGGTGGGGTTTCAGGTGATGAGCCTCGCGGTGCTCAACGAGGGCCGTGTGGACGTCGACCAGTGGTACCGGTTCCTCGCCAGGCGGGGCTGGGGACCGGTGCGGGTCTGTGTCACGGCGGTGGAGAAGTACGGCGAAGAGGTGCTTCGCCCGCTCTACCTCGCCATGGCCGAGCGAATCCACCGGCGGCGCGAAGGATGGGGTCCGGGGATGCTGCGTGGCGCGCTCGCCGACGTGGGCCTGGACCAGGTGCTGGCCGACGCGGCGGGCCGACCGGAGCACGACGAGGCGGTGCGGGAAAGCCACGCCGCCGGGGTGCGGCCGGCGGGTGACGCCGCCGGCACCCCAATGGTCCACATGCGACGGACCGGCGGGCCGGGCGGCGACTTCCGGACCGCCTTCTTCGGGCCCGTGCTGTCGCCGGCGCCGGCCGGCGAGGACGCCGGGCGGCTGTGGGACGCGCTGTGCGTCATGGCAGAGATGCCCGGCTTCGCCGAGCTCAGGCGCCCCCGCCAGGAGGCGGCGTCATGACACGCACCGCAGTCGTCCCGGAGCAGACATGACAACGACCGTTCTTGCCACGGCGGTCCAGCGGCCGGCCTGGGCCGACCTCGGGCTCGTGCGCTCGGTTCGCGCCGAGCTGTCCATCCGCCCGCCGCTGGTGGACGCGGGAGGGGTGCGGCGGTTCGCCGGCGTGCTGGCCGCGGTCGCCGCACGCGACGCGGTGGTCGTCCACGGTGGCGACTGCGCCGAGCGGTTCGCCGACGCAACGCCGCATGCCGTACGCGCGAAGGCGGGTCAGCTCGACTCCCTCGCCGGCCTGGTCACCGAGGCGACCGGGTTGCCGGCGGTCCGGCTCGGCCGGCTCGCCGGCCAGTACGCCAAGCCGCGGTCGTCCGACCGGGAGGAGCTGGCGGACGGCACGACCGTGCCGAGCTACCGCGGGGACGCGGTGAACGGCCCGGCGTCGACCGACCGCGAGCCCGACCCGGCGCGGTTGCTGCACGCCTACGACAGCGCGCGGCGCACGCTTGCCGAGCTGGCCCGGCTCAACACGGGCCGGGCAGACCTGAGCCGGATCTACACGTCCCACGAGGCACTGCTGCTGGACTACGAGGTGCCGCTGCTGCGTACGTCGCCCGATGTGGCGGTGTCCGATGTGGACTTCGCGTCCTCCGCACACTTTCTGTGGGTTGGCGACCGGACCCGCGATCCGTCCGGCCCGCACGTCGAGTTCGCCGCCCGGGTGGCCAACGGAGTCGGGGTGAAGGTCGGCCCGAGCATGTCGCCGGACGAGGCGGTGCTGCTGTCGCGGCGGCTGAACCCGCACGGGCTGCCCGGCCGGGTGGTGTTCATCGTGCGCCTCGGCGCCGGCCTGGTGGACCGGGTTCTGCCGGACCTGGTTGCGCGAGTGTCCCAGGCGGGCGCGCCCGTGGTGTGGTTCTGCGATCCCATGCACGCGAACACGGTGCGGACCGCGAGCGGCATGAAGACCAGACTGCTCCCCGCGATCCTGGCGGAGACCGAGTCCTTCGTGCGGACCGTCCGGGCGGGTGGGCAATGGCCGGGCGGCGTCCACCTGGAACTGACACCCGACGACGTGGTCGAGTGCGTGCCCGCGGCCACCGAGCCGGTCGTCCTGCGCTACCGGTCCGCCTGCGACCCGCGGCTGAACCCGGCACAGGCCACCGACGTGGTGCGCCGGTTCACCGAACTGCTCTGATCCGGCCCCGCCACCGACTCACTACCGGCTTCGCGACCGTGAGGTGCCAGATGCGAACCCTCGTCATCGACAACTACGACTCGTTCACGTACAACCTCGCGCACTACCTGGCCGAGGTGACCGGTGCCGAGCCGGTGGTGGTCCGCAACGACGACCCGGATCTCACCCTCGACGAGCTGGATCGCTTCGACAACGTGGTGCTCTCGCCGGGTCCCGGCACGCCGCAGCGCCCCGCGGACTTCGGCTTCTGCGCCGAGGTGATCCGTGCCGGCCGGCTGCCGGTGCTCGGCGTGTGCCTCGGCCACCAGGGCATCTGCCACGAGTTCGGCGCGACGGTCGGGCCCGCGCCGGAGGTCCGGCACGGGAGGACATCCGCGGTGTGGCACACCGGTGCCGACATCCTCGACGGCCTGCCGTCGCCGTTCGAGGCGGTGCGCTACCACTCGCTGGCGGTCACCGGCCTGCCCGCGGAGCTGGAGGCCATCGCGCACAGCGTGGACGGGGTGCTGATGGCCGTACGGCACCGGACCCGGCCGCTGTGGGGCGTGCAGTTCCACCCCGAGTCGGTCTGCACCGAGCACGGGCACCGGCTGCTCGCCAACTTCACGGAGCTGAGCCGGCGATGGAACGCGGCACGGGGCCGGCCGGCCGGACCGCAACCGGCGCGCCCGGCCACGGCCGGGACCGGCGCGCGGCCCGGCCGGTCTGGCGCCGTGGCGGAAGCCCTGCCGGAGCCGGTCGACGGGCTGCGAGTGCGGCACCGGCGACTCGACCTCGCCCTCGACCCGGAGGTCGTCTTCGACGCCTACTACCGCGACTCCGCCTACTCGTTCTGGCTGGACAGCTCGCGACCGGGAGCACCGCACGGCCGGTTCTCGTTCATGGGCGACGCCGCGGGGCCGCTCGCGCGGGTGGTCACCGCGGACGTCTGGGAGCAGCTGATCACCGTCGAGTCGGCGGATGGCATGACGGTCCACCAGGGGTCCTTCCTGAACTGGCTGGACGCGGACCTGGCCGTGCACCGGGTGCCGGCGCCAGACCTGCCGTTCGACTTCGCGCTCGGGTGGGTCGGCTACCTCGGCTACGAGCTGAAGGCCGAGTGCGGCGGCGACCACGCGCACCGCTCGGACAACCCCGACGCGGCGATGCTGTTCGCCGACCGGGCGATCGCCTTCGACCACCACGAGCACGTGGTGTACCTCCTGGCCCTCGCCGACGACGCGCACGAGGCCGACGCGCGACGATGGCTCGCCGAGACGGGCGAGCGGCTGGAGTCGCTCGCCAATGTGCCGCCACGCGGACGGGCCGAGGACGCCGGTGAGCTCGGCGAACTCGTGCTGCGCCACGACCGGGATCGCTACCTCGAGCTCATCGACACCTGCCAGCGCGAGATCGACGCGGGCGAGACCTACGAGGTCTGTCTGACCAACATGATGAGCGCGGCCGGAAAACTCGACCCCTGGCAGACCTACCGGCGGCTGCGTGCCGACAACCCGGCGCCGTTCGCGGCGCTGCTGCGGTTCGGGCTGCTGTCGGTGCTGTCCACCTCGCCCGAGCGGTTCCTGCGAGTCTCTGGTGACGGCATCGTCGAGTCCAAGCCGATCAAGGGAACCCGGCCGCGGTCCGCGGTGGCCGAGGAGGACGAGCGGCTGCGGAGAGACCTGCGCGGCAACGTCAAGGACCGTGCCGAGAACCTGATGATCGTCGACCTGGTGCGCAACGACCTCGGCACGTGCGCGGAGGTGGGCTCGGTGCGCGTGGACAAGCTGTTCGACGTCGAGAGCTACGCCACCGTGCACCAGCTTGTGTCGACGATCCGCGCGCGGTTGCGGCCGGACTCCTCTGCGGTGCGGTGCGTGCGTGCGGCGTTCCCCGGCGGCTCGATGACCGGCGCGCCGAAGATCCGCACGATGCGGATCATCGATCGACTCGAGGGCGGTCCGCGGGGGGCGTACTCCGGCGCGCTCGGCTACTTCTCGCTGACCGGAGCGGCGGACCTGAGCATCGTGATCCGCACGCTCGTGGCCGCGCCGGACCGGATCGAGTACGGCACCGGGGGCGCGATCGTCGCGCTGTCCGACGCGCGGGACGAGTTCGCGGAGATCGCGGTGAAGGCGGCGCCGCTGCTGTGCCTGTTCGGCCGGCCGTTCCCGAGCGACGCCGTCGACGGCGTGCGAAACGAGGTGCCCTAGTGCCCACCACCCGCGAGCTCTGGACGGCCGGCACCTGGTCCACCGGACCACCCCCGGGCCCCGGCCCGCTGGTGGTCGACTCCTGGCTGGTGGAGGACGGCGCGGTGCGCGGGCTGGAACACCACTTCGACCGGTTCCACGCGGCGGCGACCGGCATTGCCGGCGTCGCGGCGGCCGTGGTGGTCGACTTCCTCGCCTCGGTGCCGTCCCGGCTCCCCACGACCGGCTCGTGGTTCCCGCGCGTCGAGGCGTGGCCGGACGGTCGGCTCGCCCTGTGGGTGCGGCCCGCGCCACCCCGCGCCGCGACCACCCGGCTGTGGGTACCGCCCGGGCCAGACCCGCGCCGCGTCCCCGGCGCGAAGGGGCCGGACCTCACCGCGCTCGCGGCGCTCCGTGAGCGGGCGGTCCGCGCCGGCGCCGATGATGCGGTGCTCTGGGCACCCGACGGTGCGGTGCTCGAGGCCGCACACGCCGCGCTGCTGTGGTGGCGGGACGGCGCGCTGTGCCGTCCCCCGAGCACGACGCTGCCGTCGGTGACCGTGGCCCTGCTCGAGGAAGTCGCGCGTCAGAGCCGGGTACCGCTGCGCCGCGAGCGATGCGCGGTGGACGAGTTGGCCGACCGTCCGGTGTGGACGGCGAATGCGCTGCACGGCCTCCGGCACGCCGAGGGCCCATCGCTGCCGAACTACGGGGGACAGTCGTTCGCCTGGTGGCGAGCCGAGCTCGAGGCCACTGCCCGGCCGCTGCACTCCAGTGTGGACGGAGCAGGCGCGACCGGGGATGTCCGGTGACCGGGACGCGGGTGTTCGCGAACCTCGACGAGCTCACCGCAGCCACGGGCGAGCACCTGGGCGTCAGCGAGTGGATCGAGCTGACCCAGGAGCGGATCGACACCTTCGCCGACGCCACCGGCGACGACCAGTGGATCCACGTCGACCCTGAGCGGGCAGAGGCTGGGCCGTTCGGCGCCACGATCGCTCATGGCCACCTCACCCTCTCCCTGATCCCCTTGCTGAGCCGGAAGGTGTTCCAGGTCAACGGCATCAGCATGGGCGTCAACTACGGCCTGGACAAGGTCCGCTTCCTGTCCATCGTTCCGGTCGGCTCCCGGGTGCGGGCCCGCGTCGAGCTGCTGGAGGTGGTGGACAAGCCGCGGGGCAAGCAGGCGACCCTGCGCACCATCGTGGAGATCGAGGGCGGCGCCGGCATACGCGCCTGCGTCGCCGAGTCGCTCGTGCTGTACGTGCCATAGCCGAGCACGAGCCTCAGGCGGTGGCGGCGATCATCGAGTCGTGCGCGCGGTTGCCGTTGGCGATCGTCGCCGCACGGGCCGCCATGAACCCAGCTCTGCCGCTGGCCACGCTGGCCGACGAGCTGCGTCGCTCCCAGGGCGAGTTGGACGTCCTCGACACCGGTGATGACGCCACCAACGTCCGGGCGGTCTTCTCCTGGTCCCACCGTGCCATCACGCCGGAAGCCGCCCGACTGTTCCGCCTGCTCGGTCTCCATGCCGCGCCCGAGACATCGACCGCGGCGGCGGTGAGCCTCGCCGCGCGTCCGATCGCGCGGACGAAGGCGTTGCCGGCGCGGCTCCACCGGGTCAACCTGGTCGACCAATGCGGGCCCGACCGATACCGGCTGCACGATCTACTGTGGACGTACGCGCGCGAGCTGGCCGAACGGCACGAGACCGAGCGGCTCGACGCCGTGCACCGGGTCCTCGACCACTACCTCCACACGGCGTACGCCGCGGACAGGCTGCTCGAACCGGTCCGAGACCCGATCACGCCGCGGACCGCAGCCTCGACACGCACGGCTCGCTCTCGAAGCCGCCGAGCGGCTCCGGGATCGCTCCGAGATCGCGCACGCACACCGGGTCCTGGCACGTGGCATGACCAGGCTGCACCGCTACACCGACGCCTACACCCATTTTCACGTACGCCATGGAGCTGTACAGCGAGCTGGGTGACCTCGTCGGTCAGGCGATCACGTACATCAACCTCGGCTGGTCATACGAGTGCCAGGAGGACTTCGCCCGGGCATTGCACTACAACCTGCTGGCGCTGGCCGGTCCTGAGCCACATCGGCGACGCCTACTGCCGCAAGGGTGACACTCGCGCCGCACGCCCGTACTACCTGCGGTCGCTGGAGATCCTGGACGAACTGGGTGATCCCACCGCGGACGCGCTTCGGGCACGACTACAGCACTGTGCCGATGCGCAACGAAACGGGTCGGCGGGACGTGGCGTACCCGGTCACGACGCGGATATGACACACGTTTGACTCCGCTCGCGGGTTGTATTCGTTCCTCAGACGAGGCGTGCCACGTCTCGCGCTGCGTGACACCGATGACCGCAAGGGGGAGCCGTTCTCGTGGGCCGGGCAAATCTCCGCAACATCAAGTTCACTCCGCTGGGTTGGGGGTTCGTCGCGATCGCGTTGCTGGGTCTGGTGGCCAGTCTCGCCGTGTACGCGGTGAGCACGTTCAGCTCTACCAGGGTCAGCGGCGACTACAAGA